>CAMPKL010000086.1 GCA_946887065.1 uncultured Bryobacterales bacterium | reverse complement strand
CTCCAGAACAATCAGATCGCTAGGCACACGCACCGCGTAGTAAGGCTCAGCGGTAACGATCATGCCGAAGACTTGAAGATCCGATGTCACCGTCATCTCAGCCCGTCCTCGCCGATCGCGCTGCACTTCTCCGAGGTTGGAGACGCGGCCCTCGGGCGAGATCGCCCAGAGTACGTTCGTGAGGTATTCGGCGCCGAAATCCTGCGGATCGGGGATATTCTCGAAGGTCGCTTCAATCTCAACGGCCGCGCCGCGATTACGGACTTCCGCCGCTCCAGTCGCTCTGGGGGCCAGAGAAGTACCTACGAAATCGACCTCAGTGGATCCGCTTCGGGAACGATAGTTGACCGCCTTGGCCGTTTTGGCGACGGCTTCGGCTGTAAACAAGACCGGTTCGTCCGGGGTCTCGACGTCGGCTGGAACCTGCGCCCACAACCCCGGACAAAGAGCCAGGGCTCCAAACAATAGAAAATTTCGAATGTTTTGTGACATCACAGGCGCCTCGGGTAAGGGGATGGGCCAACCAACCAAATTGTTTCACCACATGATACCGGACGATCGGCTGCCGAGCCCCCACGTGTGAAAACGGCAACAGTGATGTTACATTGCACGATGGCTCATCGCCTTTCGATATGCGGTCCCTGGAAGGACCTGAAAAGAAGATCTCTATGCACCGTAGGCAAGTCACCTTTCTCTATTCCCTACCGCTCGCCCTTGCCCTTACCGCCCTGCCTTTAACCGCTCAGCACGGAACGAAGAACGGCGATTGGCGCGTTTACGGCGGCGACTCCGGCAGCACGAAATATTCGCCCTTGGACCAGATCGACGCGGAGAACGTCGCCGAGCTGGAAATCGTTTGGCGTTGGAAGGCTGACAACTTCGGTCCGCGGCCCGACTACAACTGGGAAGCCACGCCTCTGGCGGTCAACGGCATTCTCTACACGACCGCCGGCACCCGCCGCGACGCCGTCGCTATCGATGGTCTTACGGGAGAAACGCTTTGGATGTTCCGCTTTGAGGAAGGCGAACGAGGCGAACGCGCCGTGCGTGCGCAGAACCGCGGTTTGACCTATTGGACCGACGGCACGGAAGAACGAATTTTGATGATCTCCCCCGGATATCAGCTGATCGCGCTCGACGCTAAGACGGGCCGCATCATAGAAGGCTTCGGAGAGAAGGGCGTTGTCGATCTGACGAAGAACCTAGATCGCGACGTCGTGGAGCCAGGCCAGATCGGTTCGAGTTCGCCGGCCATCGTAATCAACGACGTTGTGATCATGGGCGCCGCGCTGCAAGCCGGCACGGCTCCGCCCAGCATGAAGAACGTGCCCGGGTATATCCGCGGATACGATGTGCGCTCCGGCAAATTGCTGTGGACGTTCCATACGATTCCGAGACCGGGCGAATACGGCAATGACACCTGGGAAAACGGTTCGTGGGAATACACCGGCAACACGTCGGCCTGGGTACCGCTCAGCGGCGACGACGAGTTAGGATACGTTTATATCCCCGTGGAGATGCCCACCGGCGATTACTACGGCGGGCACCGTCCGGGCGCTAACCTGTTCGCCGACAGCTTGGTGTGTTTGGATGCGAAGACCGGCGAGCGGATCTGGCACTTCCAAACGGTGCATCACGATGTGTGGGACTATGACCTGGCCTCGCCGCCGATCCTGGCCGACGTGACGGTCGACGGCCGCCCGCGTAAGGTTGTGGCGCAGCCCGGCAAGACGGGCTTCCTGTATGTGTTTGATCGCGTCACCGGCGAGCCCATCTGGCCGATCGTCGAGCGTCCCGTCGAAGCGAGCAAGGTGCCGGGAGAGTGGAGTTCTCCTACTCAGCCGTTCCCAACCAAGCCTGCGCCCTTCGAGATGCAGGGATCGATGGACGAGAACTTGATCGACTTGACGCCCGAGTTGAAGGCGGAGGCGCTCAAGATCGCCAGGGATTATAAGCAAGGGCCGATCTTCACTCCGCACATTTTGCGCGACATGGAGGGCAAGATTGGAACACTGGTTGTGCCGCACGTCCAAGGCGGCGCGAACTGGGAAGGCGGTGCAGTAGATGCCGAGACAGGCATCGTCTACATCGCCTCGACGAATCGCGAAAGCCCGTATGTGCTGGACAAGGGAGACCCGGAACGCTCAGACATGGCCTACGTTGGCGCCAGGCCCCGGACAGCAGCCGGCGCTCCTCCGCCTCCGCGGCCCCTAGCGCCCGGCGAACGGCCGCGGTTCAGCCAGAACGTCGGGCCGCAGGGTCTGCCCATCGTGAAGCCGCCGTGGGGCCGGATTACGGCGATCGACCTCAACACGGGCGACCACGTTTGGATGAAGCCAAACGGCGACCCGCCTGACTACGTGAAGAATCACCCGGCGTTGAAGGGAGTCGACTTGAGCGGCATCGGCAATCCGGACCAGGCGACATTGATGGTCACCAAGACCCTATTGTTCGGCGGCGTCGGCGGCGGTCTCTTCGGCGCGGGAACCGACGGCGGCAGTCCGATTTTCCGCGCAATGGATAAAGCCACGGGCGAGGTGATCCACCAGATGGAATTGCCGGCAGGTACGACGGGGATCCCGATGACGTATCTGGCGAACGGGCGGCAGTTTATCGTCGTGGCCGTCGGCGGCCGCGGCGTTCCTGCCGAACTAGTCGCCCTGGCGACACCGTAGCGTTCGAAAAACCACGGGCTCGACGTCGCGCCGGTTCGCGGAGTGGTACATTTAACGCGCCATGCACCGACTACGTCTTCTGTTATTGAGCCTCATTCTCTTGACTGCGCCCTTGACGGCGCAACAAGGCGCCAAGAACGGCGAATGGCGTTTCTATGGCGGCGGACCCGGAACCACCAAATACTCCCCGCTGGACCAGATCAATGCGGAAAACGTAGCGGAATTGGAGATCGTCTGGCGCTGGAAGGCCGATAACTTCGGCCCGCGGCCCGACAACAACTGGCAGGCGACCCCCCTAATGGCCAACGGCGTCCTCTACACGACCGCCGGTACACGCCGCGACGCTGTCGCCATCGACGCGGCGACGGGCGAGACGCTCTGGATGTTTCGCTTGGATGAAGGCGTGCGCGGCGACCGCGCCCCGCGCGGTAACAACCGCGGGCTCGCCTATTGGACCGACGGCCAAGTGGAACGCATCCTGGTGATCTCGCTTGGCTATCAACTGATCGCGCTCGACGCCAAAACCGGACGGTTGGTTGAGGACTTCGGCGAAGGCGGCATCGTCGATCTAACTCTGGGCCTCGATCGCGACGTGGTGGAGCCCGGCCGGATCGGCTCCAGCTCCCCAGCGATCGTCATCAACGATGTGGTCGTGATGGGCGCGGCTTTGCAGGGCGGCGGCGCGCCCGACAGCAAGACCAACGTGCCTGGTTACATCCGAGGCTTCGACGTGCGCACCGGCAAAAAGCTTTGGACGTTCCGCACCATCCCCCATCCGGGCGAGTTCGGTAACGAGACCTGGGAAAACAACTCCTGGGAATATACCGGTAATGTCGGCGCTTGGGCGCCGCTCAGCGGCGACGAAGAGTTGGGCTACGTCTACATCCCAGTAGAGATGCCTACAGGCGATTACTACGGTGGACATCGGCACGGCGACAACCTGTTCTCCGACAGTGTTCTTTGTCTGGACGTGAAAACAGGCAAGCGGGTATGGCACTTCCAGGCTGTTCACCACGATGTCTGGGACTACGATTTCGGATCGCCGCCGATTCTGGCAGACGTCACTGTCGACGGGAGGCCCCGCAAGATCGTCGCGCAGCCCAGTAAGCAAGGTTACCTATACGTTTTCGATCGGGTGACGGGCGAGCCGATATGGCCGATCGAAGAGCGGGCCGTGCCGCAGTCGGACGTACCGGGAGAGAAGACCTCCCCGACACAACCCTTCCCCACCAAGCCGGCTCCGTTTGAGATGCAAGGGTCGATGGAAGAAAATCTGTTTGACCTCACGCCGGAATTGAAAGCCGAAGCGATCAAGATCGCCCGCCAGTACAAGCAAGGAGCGCTGTTTACTCCGCCGATCGTGCGCGACTCCGGGGGCAAACTCGGCACGATCGTGGTGCCGAATTCGCAGGGTGCGGCCAACTGGGAGGGCGGCGCTCTCGACCCGGAAACCGGCATCATCTATATCGCTTCGACAAACCGCGAAAGTCTCACGGGACTGACCCAGCCCGAGCCGGAGCGTTCGGACATGGCCTACCTAGGGGGCGGCGGCGGTCGCAGAAGAGCGCCGGGCGCTGACGATGGGGGGGCAGTGCGCTTCGGTCGAACCAATAGCGGGCCGCAGGGGCTGCCCTTGCTCAGGCCGCCCTGGGGACGCATTACCGCCATCGATCTCAACACGGGAGACCATCTGTGGTGGGTTCCCAACGGCGATGCGCCGGACTTCATCAAGAATCATCCCGCGCTCAAGGGCGTCGATCTGAGCCGGGTTGGCAATCCCGATCAAGCGACCCTAATGGTGACCAAGACATTGCTGTTCGGAGGAGTGGGAGGCGGCATGTTCAACGCCGGACCTTATGGCGGCAGCCCGATGTTCCGCGTTATGAACAAGGCCACCGGCGAACTCATTCACGAGATGGAACTGCCGGCAGGAACCACAAGTATCCCAATGACCTACATGGTCAACGGGCGGCAATACATCGTCGTGGCGGTCGGCAGCCCGGAACACAACGCGGAATTGATCGCGTTGGCCGTCCCCTAGCGCGGTAGGAAGCCAAGGCGGCGGGATGCTACATTAACCCCCTATGCGTCGCTTTGGTTTGCTCTTATCGGTCCTGTTCTTGATTGCCGCGCCCGCGACGATGGCGCAACGCGGCACAACCAACGGCGAATGGCGCTTCTATGGCGGCGACGCCGGCAGCACTAAATATTCCCCGCTCGATCAGATCAATGCCGAGAACGCCGCCGAGTTAGGGATCGTCTGGCGCTGGAAGGCGGACAACTTCGGTCCGCGCCCCGACTACAACTGGGAAGCGACGCCGCTCATGATAGGCGGCAAGCTCTACGTAACCGCGGGATCGCGGCGAGACGCAGTCGCAATCGATGCAGCCACTGGCGAGACGCTGTGGATGTACCGCTTTGACGAGGGCGAGCGGGGCGACCGCGGCGTCCGTCCGCAGAACCGCGGCCTCACCTATTGGACCGACGGCACGGACGAAAGGATCCTCATGATTTCGCCGGGCTATCATCTGATCGCCTTGAACGCAAAGGACGGCCGCTTAATCGAGGACTTCGGCAACGCCGGCATCATCGATCTCACCAAAGGCCTCGACCGCGAAGAAGTTCCCCCTGGTCAAATCGGTTCCAGTTCACCGGCAATCGTCATCAACGACGTGGTCATCATGGGCGCGGCGCTGCAAGCGGGCACGGCGCCGGCGACTAAAACGAACGTCCCCGGATATATTCGCGGCTTCGACGTCCGCACGGGTAAACTGTTGTGGACCTTCCATACCGTTCCCAAACCGGGCGAGTTCGGCTACGACACCTGGGAGGACGGCTCCGCCGCATACACCGGCAACCTCTCTGCGTGGGCCCCTCTCAGCGGTGATGAGGAACTCGGCTACGTCTACATTCCCTTGGAGATGCCGACGGGCGATTTCTATGGAGGACACAGACCGGGCGACAACCTATTCGGCGACAGCCTTCTTTGCTTGAACGCCAAGACCGGCAAGCGCGTTTGGCACTACCAGACCGTGCACCACGACGTCTGGGATTTCGATCTGCCCTCGCCCCCCATCCTGGCCGATGTGACCGTCGACGGCCGCGAGCGCAAGATCGTCGCCCAGCCGACCAAACAAGGCTTCTTGTTCGTCTTCGACCGCGTCACCGGCGAACCGATTTGGCCCATTGAAGAGCGTCCCGTCGAGCAAAGCAAAGTGCCCGGAGAGAAGCTCTCCCCGACGCAGCCCTTCCCGACGAAACCCGCGCCGTTCGAGATGCAGGGCACGTCGGAAGATTCTCTAATCGACCTAACTCCTGAACTTAAGCAAGAGGCCCTGGCAATCGCCGCTCAGTACCAAATGGGCCCGCTTTTTACGCCGCCGATCGTGCAGGACGAGGGCGGCAAGATCGCCATGCTGATGCTGCCCAATACCCGCGGCGGCGCCAATTGGCCCGGCGGCGCCCTCGATGCCGAGACAGGCATCGTCTACATCGCTTCCGCCAATCGCATGACCTCGCTGGCGCTCTACAAGCCTGAGGCAGGGCGCTCCGACATGAGCTACGTCGCCACCTACGGCTATACCAGTTCGACGAGCAACCGGAACCTCGGCCCTCAAGGCTTACCTTTGGCAAAAACGCCCTGGGGCAAGATTACCGCCATCGACCTGAACACCGGCGATCATTTATGGGCGATCCCGAACGACGAGCCGGCCGACTACGTTAAAAACCAACCCGCTTTGAAAGTCGTCGACTTGAGCGGCGTCGGAAATCCCGAGCGGTCAACCCTCATGGTTACTAAGACGCTGCTGTTCGCGGGCGTCGGCGCAGGCCTTTTCAATAACGATCACGGCGCCGGCAATCCTTATTTTCGCGCCATCGACAAAGCCACCGGCGAGGTTCTCCACCGCATGGAATTACCGTCCGGCACCACCGGAATCCCCATGACCTACATGCACAACGGACGCCAATATGTCGTCGTGGCCGTGGGCGGCGAAGGCCATCCGGCGGAATTAGTGGCCCTGGCCGTGCCGTAGTTATTTACACCCGGAATGTTGACATATTAGACCGGAAATACAACGATGGAGTAGCCCGCCCTTCCGACCGCGACACGATTTTTAGCGACGCGTTCAACGCTCGCTGCCGGTTTCGTCCGTCTAGGCCAAATCAAAATCGAATTGCCCCCTGTACTTCCACAGGGCGGTCCCCAACGATTCGTTTTGGAGATCGTGCGAGCCCGATATTGGAGTTGCCGTTCTAGAGTCCAAGCCGCACTGGAGCTGGGATGAATTGCTACAGTTGGCAGGGTTAAACTTGTTGCGTTCGCATTGGGGTAAGGTAACCGTTTCGACTGATTGTCGAACGTAGGTGGCGATCATTACAGACCGATGATCGAGGTTGGGAGATATTTCATGCCGCAGTTTTTTCGTTATCCATTCATTAGCGTCGTTCTCTGCCTCCTGTTGGGGGCGTCAGCGGCTCAAGCGCAGACGGCGACCCTGCTGAGAGATATCAATTTGGGAACGGAGACCACGTTCAGCGCGGACCCGGTTGGGTTCACCGAGCACGGCGGTAAGGTGTATTTCTTCGCGACCTCGTCGCCTGACTTGCATGGCCTGTGGAAGACAGATGGAACCGATGCCGGGACTGTGCTCGTTAAATCCGGCATCCTGGGCGAGAAGATGTTGGTCAGCGGCGGCAAGCTCTACTTCGCGGCCTCCGACGAAGCGGCTGGCCGCGAGTTGTGGAAGAGCGACGGAACATCTTCGGGAACGGTGCGCGTCAAGGACATCAATCCTGGCGCCGGCGATGGCATAACCTCGGATGTCGCGACCTTCGACGGCGCTCTGTATTTCGGTGCTGATGACGGCATTAACGGCATCGAGCCCTGGAAGAGCGACGGCACTGCCGCAGGCACGATTTTACTCAGGCACATCAACGATAACGGCGACTCCTCCGCGGAGCGCTTCACCGTATCCGGCGGCACGTTGTACTTTTCCGCGTTCGACCAAACCAACGGCAACGAATTGTGGAAGTCGGACGGTACTCAGAGCGGCACGGTGCTGGTGGAAGACATTCGTCCGGGGCCGTTTTCGAGCAGCGTTCAAGGTTTGGTAGACGTCGGCGGAACGCTATTCTTCGCCGCGAACGACGGCGTTAACGGACGTGAATTGTGGTCCAGCGACGGCACGCTAGCGGGCACGATGTTGGTGAAGGACATCAACCCAGGCGCCGGAAATTCCATTTTCAATGCCTTCGAAGACTCGATTGCCGAGTTCGGAGGCGAAGCCTATTTTGGCGCGGACGACGGATCGGGCATCGGGCTTTGGAAAAGCGATGGGACCTTCGGCGGCACGACGCAGGTCGTGAGCGGCCTGATCCCGAAATCGTTCACCGAGGTCGGCGGAACGCTCTATATCGTTCGTTCCAACACGTCGACTGCTCCTTTTTTCGGGCCGAACCTGTGGAAATCGGACGGCACTACGGTAGGTACGGTTCTGGTCAAGGCGCTCCCTGGCGATATCAACCGCCGGCTCGGAGTCGTGGGCGGCACGCTCTTTCTCGCCGTGGGAGAGCGAGAGTTGTGGAAGAGCGACGGCACGGGAGCGGGCACGGTCTTGGTCTGGCAGCAAGCGCCGGCCGATACGACGAATGGGCTCGCCGATGATCTGACCGGCATCGGCGGCACGCTCTATTTCTCTTCAGCAGCAGGCAACAAAGGCCGTGAAGTATGGAAGAGCAACGGTACTCAAGCCGGCACGGTTCGCGTAAAGGAAATCGGCGTCGCTCCAGCCGGCAGCAGTCCTACCCATTTTGTCCTGAGCGATCAGATCCTGAAAGGAACTAGGCTTTTCTTCTTCGTTAACGACGGCGACGACGGCGGAGAACTGTGGAGGACCACTGGTTCAACCACCGGCACGCAGCCGTTGAAAGAGATTGCCTCGGGAAGCTCCACGCCGTACGTGCCGGCCGATGTCGTGGTGTTGGACGGCAACATGCTGTTCATCGGCAATGACGAGACCAACGGATTTGAGCTTTGGCGCAGCGACGGCACCACCCAGGGAACTGTGATGGTGAAGAACATCCACGACAACAATACCAGCCAAGAGGCCCTGCCTACTGACTTGACGTTATCCGGCGGCTTCGCCTATTTCCGGGCGAATGATGAAGTGCATGGCTACGAGCTATGGCGCACCGACGGCACCGGAGCGGGCACGGTGATGGTCAAAGACATCAATCCGGCGCCCGGTCTCGGCTCCGAGCCGAGCCAGCTTGTGGACGTCAACGGCATCCTCTTCTTCCTCGCGGACAACGGCGTTGCGGGCCGTGCGATTTGGAAAAGCGACGGCACGGAAGCGGGCACGGTGTTGGTCAAGGACATCTATCCCGTCAACAACAACGATTTCTATTACGAGCTCACCAGTTCCGGCGGCGCGCTGCTGTTCCGCGCGGACGACGGCGTCGGCGGGCACAGCCTTTGGAGGAGCGACGGCACTCCCGAGGGGACGCAGGACATCCTGCAAATCTTGTTCAACAACACGATCGAGTCGCCGTCATGGTTTACCGACGTCAACGGAAACCTGTTCTTCGCTCAACACAACGAGTTGTGGAAGAGCGACGGGACCTTGGCGGGTACGGTGCTAGTGAAAGAGATTGACCCATTTCCCTCGCCCGAAGTCGCCCTGAGTTCTTTCACCAACGTGGACGGCGTACTCTACTTCATTTCAACCGGGCCGAACGGCGCCGAGCTTTGGCGCAGTACGGGAACGGCTGGCGGCACAACGCTGCTGAAGAAATTGGCGCAGCCGGGAGCGTTGGGTCCCACGATCATCGCGGGCACTGCGGGAGGCGATGTTTTCATCAGCGCGCCCGCGGCGAGTGGCCACCAGCTTTGGCGGAGCAACGGAACGACGGCTGGGACCAAGACGATTCAGCCTACATTTCTGAGCCCGATCGACGAAGTTATCGGCTTTGAGAATGACGTGTTTTTTGGCGCCCAATCCGCCTTGGAGGGCAACGAGCTGTGG
>CAMPKL010000085.1 GCA_946887065.1 uncultured Bryobacterales bacterium | reverse complement strand
TTCATCGTGCGTACGCTCCGTATGCGTGCTCACGCGCGTCGGAATAGGCCTCTCTCGCGGGTTGCCTTCGCGCTGGGCGTGATTCTTCACTGTCCCGCGGACCCGCCGGTTGTTCTTCTGTCGACGGAAGCTCGCCCGTCTCAAGCAGTCGCCTGAGGCGCAGGAGATCCTGGTGAATGGCATACTTCGCGAACGGGCTTGCGAGGCGCCCCGCGATTCCGCTCCCCTTACCGCGGCCGAAAATCATACTGGCTATCACGATGGTTCCCCGGCCGGCCGGCGCTTCTTTGAAGCGCACTGTTCCGCGCATCTCGACCGGTGAGCCGCTCACGGATTTCCAACGAATGCCGTTGTTGGGCGTGTCCTCAATAATCTCGGCCTCGTACGTGAACGATTGGCCGGCCAGTTCGCGCGTGCGCCAACGCGACCGTGTCTCGTCAAGCACTTCCACGCTCTCGACGGCGTTCATGAACTGGGGCAAGTTGTTCAGATTCCGCCAGAATCGATAGACTTCTTCCACTGGCTTGTTGATGGTGATCACGCTCACCGCGTCCGGCCCCGACCTGCGTTCACTGCGATCGATTCCAGCCGCGGCATAACCAGGACAGTGGCGCGTGACGCCCCGGTAAAACAAAAAAGCTCCCACAGCCGTAAGCGGAAGGGAAGCCCTGCTGCGCCGGCGCAAAGCGCTCCCGACCAAAATCCCGCCTACGCCGGCTGAGATCCACGCCTCGGCCCGTCCCATGTTTTGCTTGTGGTCGACTGGCTGGTCAAAGGCTTCGCTGCGCCTGGCACTGAATCGACTCTCGCTCCCGGAAAAATCCGTACGGTTTCCATAGGCCATCTCGGTTGCATTCGACACTGCGGCATCCTCCTTTTGGAAACTAGATCACGAAACATCCGTAGCTGTTACGGCCTCATAAACTTCCCCGAAACCACCCACCAACCAAGGGAAACGCCGTGCGATTGGCTCGGCTCTACAGTCGGGAAGCAGCCATGACAAGCAACGCCCGCAGCCGGAAGCCTCGAGCAACACAGTGACCGAATCGGATGCCACTCCTTACGTGCCGCATGGAGCTTCCCTCGCGAAACTCGCCCGTGCCGTGCAGAGATGCCGCGGTTGCGAGCTGTATCGGCATGCTACGCAGGCAGTCTTTGGCGAGGGTCCTGCCGCTGCTCGAGTGATGCTGGTCGGTGAGCAGCCCGGAGACCAAGAAGACCTGGCCGGTGCGCCCTTTGTAGGGCCGGCGGGGCGCGTGCTCAACACGGCTTTGGAAGAGGCCGGAATTGCCCGCGGCGACATCTACGTCACGAATGCGGTCAAGCATTTCAAGTTCGAGCCACGCGGCAAACGCCGGATTCACGAGCGACCGAACTCGCGCGAACTGGCCGCCTGCCGCCCTTGGTTGGACGAGGAGGCGGCGCGCGTCTCGCCCCTGGTAATCGTGGCGCTGGGGGCCACCGCCGCCCGTTCGATATTCGGACCGTCGCACCGTCTCACCCAGCAGCACGGAACTTTCACCGAACACGAGTGGGCCTCCAGCGCCACCAGCACGTACCACCCGTCCGCTGTTCTCAGAAGCGGTCCCGAATCGAAGCGACGCGAGGAAATCTATCAAGCGATCGTCAGCGATTTGAAGCGCGTCCGGGAACGTCTGTGATGTGCATGGAGCCCGACCCTCATCGGTTTTGAAAGCACTCGTGCTGAAACAGCTCCAGCGAACGGAGCGTCAAGAGATGCGGGAAGGCGAAGACAGATGGCGGTCAATCCGTTAAAGACGTATCTACGGGACCACTTGGCCGGGTCGCGAAGCGCGCTAAAACTTTTGCAAGATCTCCGGCGGAGCCATGCCGGAAATGATATCGGCGAGTTAGCGGAGGAACTCCATCGCGAAATATCCACTGACCGCGCGACCTTGTGGAGAATCGGCAAACACGTGGGCGTGCGGCGGAGCCTAGTGAAAGAAACGGGCGCTTGGGTAATCGCCCGTTTGTTGCGGCCCAAACTCGAAAGGGACGGGCCCGGAGGCTTCGGCACGTTTCAAAAGTTGGAAATCCTATCGCTGGGGATCGAAGGCAAGAGAATGCTCTGGCGCGTTCTTGCCAACGCGTCGAGGACGGACCGCCGCTTGGCCGGATTCAACTACCCTCGCTTACAACGGCGAGCAACCGCGCAGCGTGAGAAAGTCGATCGACTGGGCCTCGCTCTGTCGGCCGCGGTCTTGACTCGTCGCGACTAGAGGCAGCCACCCGTCTCGAATCGTTGCCCGCCCAGATTTTCAGGTAACGCACCAATTCCTCTCAGCCTCTACATCCAAGAAGTGACGGACACGGCGAAAGCCGCCAGGAGGGAAGAATGGCAGCCACTAAATTAGATTCGATGGAAGACCTGTTCGTGGAGCAATTGGAAGATCTCTACGACGCGGAGAAGCGCCTGACGAAGGCATTACCCGAGATGGCTAAAGCCGCCACAAACAAACAGTTGCAGTCAGCTTTTGAAACCCATTTGGAGGAGACCAAAGGCCACGTGCGGCGGTTGGAAGAGGTCTTCAAATTGGCCAAACATAAGGCCAAGGCGCACACTTGCGAGGCGATGAAGGGCTTAATCGAAGAAGGCGATCATGTGATCAAAGCCAAGGGCGACGATGATGTTCGCGATGCCGCTTTGATTGCCGCGGCGCAGCGCGTTGAACACTACGAGATCGCGGGCTACGGCACCGTCCGCAACTTCGCCCAGCGACTTGGTCTCGACGACGCGGCTAAGATCCTGCAGCAAACGCTGGATGAGGAAGGCGCCGCCGACAAGAAACTGACGCAGCTCGCCGAACAATCGGTGAACCAACGAGCGGCAACCGCTTAGCGGCCCCAAGCGAATCGCGGGTAGGCGGGCGTCCTGGAGACGCTCCCTCTCCGCGGCAGCGGATAGCACCCGACCGTTTACCATAGAGTCGACGTGCAAGAAGGAACAGTTCCGGCTGTCTCCGCTCGGGAGGGCGTGCGATTCGGTTTGCTGGCGCTAATGCTCGTTATTACGGCATGCCAGGGATCCCAACCCATACCCAGCGACAGTCCCGACGCGACTCCGCTATTCGTTGAATCCGCCGCGGCGCTCGGCCTAACTTTTGATCACTTCATCGGAGCGACGGGGGAATACTACCTGCCCGAAATTATGGGGTCGGGCGTGGCGTTATTCGACTTTGATCTCGATGGTGACCTGGACGTGTACTTCGTCCAAGGGGCGATGCTCGACAAGTCCAAGTCGCCCGGGGAATCAATCTTCCCTCCAAAAAGCGGCGTCGCAAATCGGCTGTTCGAAAACCGGCTAATCCCCGACGGACGATTACGCTTCGTCGATGCGACGGCCGCCTCGGGCCTTGGTCACGAAGGCTACGGAATGGGGGTCGCGTTGGGTGACTACGACTCCGACGGTGATCCCGATCTCTACCTCACCAACGTCGGACCGAACGTCCTCTACCGCAACAACGGCGACGGAACTTTCCACGAAGTCAACGGGCCTCAAGACGACCGCTGGAGCACTTCTGCCGCCTTCCTCGATTATGACGGCGACGGCGATCTCGATCTCTTCTTCACCAACTACGTCGGCTTCACGCCGACAGCACAAATGGAATGCTTTACCGCCGGAATGCGCGACTATTGCGCCCCCAGAGCGTACCAACCGGTTCCGGACCGTCTTTTCCGCAACGACGGCGAAACATTTACCGACGTCTCAACCGAAGCGGGCCTCGGAACCAAGTTCGGTAACGGCCTGGGCGTTGCGACGGCCGACTTCAACAACGACGGACGCATCGACATCTACGTCGCCAACGACGGAACCGAGAACCAGCTCTGGATCAATCGCGGCGACGGCACATTTGAAGAACAGGGCATGATCTCCGGGACAGCCGTCGACGCCGATGGTCGCGTTGAAGCCGGCATGGGCGTCAGCAGTGAGGATTTTGACGGGGATGGCGACATAGACATTTTCTTGACCCACCTGGCACGGGAGACCAATACGCTCTACCTCAACGACGGCAGCGGTTCGTTTCGTGACGCAACCAGTCACTTCGGTCTGGCAGCCGATTCAATACCGTTCACCGGATTCGGACTTCAATGGCAAGACTTCGATCTCGATGGCCGGCTCGACCTATTCATTACCAATGGCGCTGTGACAGCGGTGGAAGAGCAGCGCGGCCGTCCTTATCCTTACCGGCAACACAACTTGTTCTATCGCGGGACCGATGCGGGATTCACTGTCGCGCCCGGCGGTCAGGTGTGGGGTGAGCAGGACGCGCAAGTCGGCAGAGGTATGGCCGGTGGCGATATCGACAATGACGGTGATATCGATGTTGTGATTTCCAACAATAACGGCCCGGCGCAGCTCTATATCAATCAACTCGAAAATCCACTCTTCCTCAAGGTCATATCGGCTGGGAACTCGCTTGGCGCCCGCGTCGGCGCAAGTTTTGCCGATGGAACCACGATGTGGCGGCAGATTCACAGCGACGGCAGTTACTTAAGCTCTTCGGAACCGGCAGTCATTTTCGGCCTAAAAGGCGAAAAGCAAGTTACGGCGATAGAGATTATTTGGCCGAACGGCAACAAGGAGCAATTCGCCCCGCCTGCGGCCAATACCGTCTTCCGGCCCGTGAAAGGCACAGGCGCGAACTGATAAACCGCAGCGGTTCAGCGCGAACTCTGGGCAGCCAACCGTTTGATGTCACGATTGATCATTTCGATCATGTCATTTTGCTCATACCGCTGGGCCATCTCTCTGGCCAGTTCGAGCGTCTCGGCAGCCTCAGACAACCTCCCAACGCTCGTATAGGCCGATGCCAACGTCGCGAGATAGGTTGGGGTTCGGAACGTCTCTTCCCCTAGGGCCAGCCGGAACTCACGAATCGCATCCTCCGGTCGGTTTTGCTGCATCATCGTCCGCCCCAGATTGAAATGGGCGTGCCCGTAGTCAGGCCGGTTGGCAACAGCGCGTCGGTAGTAACGGATCGCGTCTTCGATGCGGCCAAGCTGCTCCTTCGTTTCACCCATATTGTTGTTGACGAAAGCGTCGTCCGGGTTGATCTCGAGCGCCCGCTGAAACGACTCGTCCGCCTGCTTGTAGTTCTCTTCGTCGTAACAGAGCCGCCCATAGTTGTAGTGAACGGCGACGCTATTGGGATTCAGCGTGAGCGCCTGCTGATAGTGACGCCTGGCCGCATCGGAGTTGCCGGCAAGCCCGTATAGGACGATCAAACCGGCATGGGCCTGATGAAGATCGGCGTCAAGCTGAAGGGCCCGCACGTGATGCTCGATCGCTTCGCGAATTCGCCCCTCCTTTTGGGCCTCGATGCCTGCCCTCAGGTAATCTCGTGCACTACGGTTGAGATCATTCACTGCGGTCATCAACGGGTCCTCGCTGAACGGCGCGCCAAGCTTATCCTCCTCGTAGCGCTTGAATTGTTCCGTGGCCCGTTGCTCGTCGCCTAGGTCGCGGTAAGCCAGTGCAAGCGCGTAATGCGCCTCGCCATAGTTCGGCAGAATCTCGACAGCGCGGACTAGGTGGGCCACCGCCTCCTGCGTATTGCCCAAGGCCGCCTGTACCTTACCGATACCCGTGCGGATTTCGGCGTCGGCAGGCTCGCTGACAAGGAGTGCGCTATAAATGCCGAGGCTTTCGTCAAACTTGCCGTCGTCGAGAAGAGCGCGCGCCAGTCGCTTTTTTGCGGGCACGAACGCCGGGTCGATTGCTAGAACTGACTGAAAGCGGACTATCGCTTCGTCGTAGCGTCCTTCGCTGGCCTCGATGACGCCTAGATAGTATGGCCAACGCGTGTCCCCGGGATCAAGAGTCTCCGCCCGTTGATAGAACTGTGCGGCTAATTCGAACAGGCGGTAAGCGTGCAACAACTTCCCCACTTCGCCGTTCGCTAACGCATCATTCGGCGCCGCCCGCAAGGCAGCAAGCTTCTCACTTAGCCGCTCGGATAGATTCGGGTCGACCGTCGCGAGATCTACTTGCGGCAGGGGTCCGACATTGGCATCGGGCGGATTGCGGTCTCCGCAATGGATGAATGAAACCAAGCACGCCGCGACGGCGATCATGGTCAACCGGACGTCAAAATGCACCATGCCATTGTAACCCTCGCAAAAGATCTGTGACCTTAGATCCGTTCATTAGGATAATCTGCGCGAGCGCTGAATTAACCCACGCAGTAGGGGTGCCTTCCCACTATGTGGACGCCCGGATCCGACTTCTTCAATGTTCTCTAAATCAAAGGTGGACACACATAATGACTTCCCGCGGCGTGAATCAGGGCGCGACCGTTCGCAACCGTTCGTAACGTATCTTTTCTCACGCTCCAGGATCTACCGTCGGACCGGAACGACTGTTCCGCATCGTGCATTCGTGTTGCATTCTGAACCAACCGCAGGGAGCACACACACCATGAATCCGCATTCATATCGAGTACAAGTCCTCGACCGCTCCTGCGACATCCTTGAATGTCTAGCAAATAACGGTCCTGAACTCGGCGTCTCCGAGATCACCATGGACCTTGGCTTAAGCAAGACCACTGTACATAGGCTCCTATCGGCTTTGGCCGATCGCGAATTCGTTCGACGCGTGCCGGTCTCGGGCAAGTATCGGCTCGGTATCAAGCTCGTCGAGTTGGGCTACAAGGCTGGGAGCGCGGACGGTCTTGTCGCCAACGCCGCATCGTACCTCACTCGGCTCGTATCGGAAACGGGAGAAACAGCTCACTTAGGAGTGCTGCGCGAGGGTCAGGTCGTATCTGTGTGTGCCGTGGAAAGCCCTAAGACTTTGCGGCCGCCCGCCACGGTAGGCAGGCGAACGCCGGCCCATTCCTCTTCGTTGGGCAAGTGCATGTTGGCGGATCTCAGTTCGAACGAAATGACTGCCCTATTGGCCCAGATGGGGTTGGAGCGTTTTACGCCCCGTACGATCGTCTCCGAAGAAGCCCTTGTTAGGGAGTTGAAGAAGGTTCACGAGCAGGGCTTCGCTGTTGACGATGAAGAGTTCGAGCAAGGACTCAAGTGCATCGGAGCGCCTGTCAGAGACCAGTCGGGACGGGTCATAGCCGCTGTAAGTATCGCCGGGCCGAAGTCTCGCCTTGGACCGCATGTCATGGAGGCCCGCGCCGCAGCGGTAATGAGCGTGGCGCAGGAACTATCGGCTGATCTCGGTTACAAATCGTTGGAGGAAAAAGGAGGAGATCGCAGAAGGGGTGTTGGCTGACGCGAACACTCAGGCATAGCTGGCCGGAGTGGTCAGTGGGTGAAGTCTGCCGCGAACGAGCGGCAAGTAGCAATTGGGGGTACAAATGATGAAGTTACGATCGCGAATAACAAGGTACGGCGCTGTAATTGCCGCCTTGTTGTTAATAGTCGCCGGCGCGTGGGCGCAGGTGACGACGGCCAATCTCGCGGGTACGGTGCAGGATGCATCCGGCGCCGTCATTCCCGGCGCGGAAGTCACCTTGACCAACGACACCACGGGACTGACTTACAACACCGAGTCCGGCGCTGCCGGAGGTTTTACCTTCAGCGTGCTTCCGACCGGAACCTATACGATGTCGATCCAAGCGCCAGGCTTCAAGGCCTATCGCAGCACGGGCATTCGGCTGGTGGCCTCGGCGAACGTGCGCCAGATCCACTCCTTGGAGGTGGGACAAGTCACCGAGACCATTGAAGTCGAGGGCGCTCCTCCGCTTGTCGCCACGGAAGCCTCGGAGCAAACCGAGAGCATCGACAACGAGAAGGTCACGGAACTGCCGCTCGGCCGCCGCAACGTCACCAACCTGCTCGGCCTCTCCAGCGGCGTCGAGGTCGGCAACGGCAGCGTCCGCATCAACGGGATGGGCAAGAGCAGCACCACCGTCACCGTCAACGGCACCGACGCCAATTCCAATCCCTCAGAAGGCCGCGCGATGGAGCAATATGGCGGCGCCAACTACATGGACGTCATGAGCATCGAGGGCGTCGAAGAAGTCCAGATCCAACGCGGAGTCATGAAAGCAGAGAACGGCGGCGCCCTTTCCGGCGGCATTAATCTGATAAGCAAAAGAGGCTCCAACGAATGGCACGGAAGCGCCTTTGAGAACTACCGCTCCCACATCTTCAACGCACGCAACCCCTTCCAAACGAACTATGACGAAAACGGCCGGATTCTGTCGAAGAACCGCGAGGTCTTCAACCAGTTCGGCGGTTCGATCGGCGGACCCATCATTAGGAACAGATTGTTTGTCTTTGGCCTCTACGAGGGCTATCGCGAGTACGCCGCCCAGCGCGTCTCCGGCGATGTGCCGACGAATTCGCTGCGGCAGACCATCTTGGCAGCGCGTCCGGAGCCGGAAACCGTGACCTCGCTGATCAACATCCCCGAGCCGACCGTGCTGCGTGCCGGCGACGATTACATCGCTCGCTTCGAGGGGGCGGGAAACAGGGAAAGAAAAGAAAATCACATGGTTGTTCGTAGCGACTACGCGCCGACAGCCAGCAGTAACGTCTCCTTCACTTATTCCCGCAACCGCCCATTCGGCCTGGACCCCCGGTACAACCTCAACAACGATAACGATCGCACCTACCAATACTACCAGGATCGTTACAACGCCCAATATACTCAGACGACTTCTACCTGGGTTTTTGAATCACGTTTTGGTTACAACCACGCGGATATGGACCGCCTGGATCACTTCTTCGAACATATTAACCCTGACTTTCCGGAGACGGTCGAATACCAGAATCGTATTCCGCGTTTCCAACTGGTCACTCCAACGGGCAACCTCGGCCTGAACGCCGCAGAAGTCTGGTACATGGAAGGCAATACCGTCACCATCGATCAAAAGGTCTCCAAAATCAGCGGCAACCATTCCTTCAAATTCGGCGGGCGCTATATCTTTTACGGCGGCAACCGAGGTAATCCCGAGAACCCCATGTGGGAGTTCGCCAGCATCGAAGAGATGCGCCTCAACCAGCCCAATGGATCTTACAACCAGTTCGGTTCCGCCGGCGAGCACAAGTCGCGCCAATACGAAATTGGCGGCTTCGTCCAGGACGACTGGCGCGTCAACAACAAGCTGATGTTGAACCTCGGCATTCGCTATGACTTCTTTTCCAACAACGTCATCACGCCGACAGGGAAAGTTTTCGTCACCAACAAGAACTATGAAGATCCGGTCGGCGGCGTCGGGCGGGACTTCGCCTTCGGACCGCGCCGTCCATTCGACAGGCCGATCGAGCATGACCCCTGGGTCAACCTCGGTCCGCGAATCGGCTTCGCTTACCAAGCCAATACGAAAACCGTCGTCCGGGGCGGCGTCGGCGTCATGTTCGCATCGACAATCCCCGGAATCTTGAGGCAGAGTACGGCCGACTTGGACCTTCCGCGCCGCCTGATTTTCAGCCGCGAAGAGAATGACCGGGTAGGCGGCAAGTACCCGATGAGCAATGAAGAAATGCGGCCGCTCGCGCTCGTCGAAATTCAAGCCCAGGGTTCAGAGCTCGCCTACACGGCGATTGACAACCATCTCCAGAGCCCTTACACGATCAACTACCAACTCAACGTCCAACGCCAGCTGTCCGACACCATGATGTGGGAGATCGGATATGTGGGCATCCGGGGCATCAAGTTCCCCATGCACCGGCGGTACAACCTACCCGACCGCTTGACCGGCGAACGTCCGAACCCGGTTTTCATTCCAAGCGGCACTTACGTCTCCGCGGACGAGAGCGTAATGAATCACTCATTGCAAACTTCGTTCCGCAAGAGGATGTCGAACAACTTGTCGTTTGACTTCCACTACACATACGGTCAAACCATCGCCTACGCCGGCGGCGATGTCGGCCTTAACTACGCAGCCGACGCGACCGACGCCAACCAAGACTTCTTCGAACTTG
>CAMPKL010000084.1 GCA_946887065.1 uncultured Bryobacterales bacterium | reverse complement strand
ACGCCGATCGACACGACCAGCATTCTTTTCATCTGCGGCGGCGCATTTGTCGGCCTGGAGAAAATCGTCGCGCGCCGAGTCGATGAACGCGTCGTTGGATTCCGCTCCGCGGTGGAGAGCACGGACCCGAAGGACGTGCTCAAGCAGGAACAGCGCGACCTCGGACTGCTGGGACGCGCTCAACCGCAGGACTTGATCCGCTACGGCTTCATACCGGAGTTCGTCGGTCGCTTGCCGGTAATCGCCATGCTGGGCGACTTGGACGAAGGCGCGCTGGTCCAAATCTTGACGGAACCGAAGAACTCGCTGCTCAAGCAGTATCAGCAGTTATTCGAGTACGAAAACATCAAGCTCAAGATCGAGCCCGCCGCACTGAAGGCGATCGCCAAGAGAGCGCTGGACCGCAAGGTCGGAGCGCGCGGACTGCGGATGATCATGGAAGAGTTGATGCTCGACCTGATGTACTATCTGCCTTCCTACCAGCAGGTCAAAGAGTTCGTCATCACCGAACGAATGGTCGACGCTCAGGATCTCAATCTGACGTTGCTGGATAAAGCCGGCTAGTCGGTCGGTTTCGTTGTTCTCCCTGTTCGACGATTTGAGCGGCGTACTGCGCCTGGATTGGCGGCTTCAATTTCCCTTTCCGGGGATCGACCGTCATAATCAAATCAAGACCTATGCAATCTGTCCAAGGCCCCCTAGTCTCCCGACGGCTCCCCATGATGCCCATTCGCGACGTGGTCATCTTTCCGCACATGATGACGCCGTTCGTGGTCGGTCGCGAGCCCAGTGTCCGAGCTCTTGAGGAAGCTCTAGCTGGCGAGAAGAAGATCTTTCTGGCGACGCAGCACGACGCTTCCGTCGACGATCCCTCGCCCGAGCAGATTTACCAAACGGGAACGATCGCCTCGATCGTTCAAAGTTTGAAATTGCCGGACGGCAACATCAAGGTGTTGGTCGAGGGTTTGGAGCGCGCCCGTGCGCTGTCGATAACTTCCGAAGACGGCGTCCTGTTGGCGACGGTTGAGACCTCGAGTTTCGCCGTGGCGGAAGGGTCCGAGCTGGAATCGCTGCGAGGCCGCGTGACGGGGTTGTTCGATCAGTACGTCAAGCAGAGCCAGAACCTCAATTACGAAACAATGATCGCGGCGGTGCGCGTTGAAGACGCCGGCAAGCTTGCCGACACGATCGGCGCGAATCTGCAACTGACGATTCCGGAGAAGCAGGAACTTTTGGAGCTTGCCGACCCGGTTGAGCGGCTCGCCCGCATCGGCGACATCCTGGATATTGAAATCGAAAAACTGAGCGTGGATCGGACCATTCAGAGCCGAGTCAAGCGGCAGATGGAAAAGGCTCAGAAAGAGTACTACCTCAACGAGAAGATCAAGGCGATCCAGAAGGAACTAGGACGCGGCGAGAAGGGCGAACTGGACGAACTGCGCACCCGCGTCGAAGAAGCGGGAATGACCCAGGACGCACAGGACAAGGCCATCGCCGAACTGCGGCGTTTGGAGAATATGCCGCCGATGTCCGCTGAGGCGACGGTTTCCCGCAACTACATCGACTGGTTGCTGGCGGTGCCCTGGAAAGAGAAGTCGCGGGAAAAGCGCGATCTGCGCTATGCCGAGAAGGTCCTCAATACGGACCACTACGGGTTAGAGAAGATCAAGCAGCGCATTTTAGAGTTTCTCGCTGTTCGACGCTTGGTAAAGAACCCACGCGGGTCGATCCTTTGCTTCGTCGGGCCTCCGGGCGTGGGCAAAACCTCACTGGGACGATCCGTCGCTAAGGCGACGGGGCGAAAATTCGTGCGGCTATCACTCGGCGGCGTCCGCGACGAAGCGGAGATTCGCGGACACAGGCGGACCTACATCGGAGCGCTGCCCGGCCAGATCATTCAAATGATGAAGAAGGCGGGAACGAACAACCCTGTCTTCATGCTGGACGAGATCGACAAGATGTCCACTGACTTCCGCGGCGATCCGTCCGCGGCGTTGATGGAGGTGCTGGACCCGGAACAGAACACGGCCTTCAGCGACCACTACCTCGATGTCGAGTACAACTTGTCGCAAGTGTTCTTCATCGCCACGGCGAACGTTTTGCATACGCTGCCGCCCGCGCTGCTGGACCGGCTCGAAGTGATTCAGCTATCGGGTTACATGGAGCCCGAGAAGATTGAGATCGCCAAACGCCATTTGGTCAATAAGCAATTGGAAGGGACTGGGCTGAAGAGAGCCAATATCACGTTTACCGACGAGGGCCTGCGCACCATCGTGCAGGAGTATACTCGCGAAGCCGGCGTCCGAAACCTCGAGCGCGAGATCGGCAAAGTTTGCCGCAAGCTGGCCCATAAGGTCGTGCTGGCCGGTAAGAAAAAGAAGACAGCCACCAAAATCACCTCGAAGAGTATTCACGAGCTTCTCGGCGTGGCCAAGTACCGCGACTTGGCGGCGGAACGCGAGAGCGAGATCGGCGTCGCTACCGGCCTCGCCTGGACCGAGATGGGCGGTCAAATTTTGCCCATAGAAGTGACCTTGATGGACGGAAAGGGCAAGTTGATGTTGACCGGCAAGCTGGGCGACGTCATGCAAGAGTCCGCCCAAGCCGCCATGAGCTATGTCCGGTCGCGATCGCAGCAGCTGGGTTTGCCCAAGGAGTTCTACCGCAATCTCGACGTCCACATACACATTCCCGAAGGCGCCATTCCCAAGGACGGACCATCGGCGGGCATTACGCTGACGACAACGCTGGTCAGCGCGCTGACGCGAATCAAAGTTCGCGGCGATGTGGCCATGACCGGCGAGGTGACGCTGCGCGGGAAGGTGTTGCCGATCGGCGGACTAAAAGAAAAACTGCTCGCCGCTCATCGCAACGGAATCAAGACGGCTATTCTTCCCAAGGACAACGAGAAGGATTACCCGGAACTGCCTGAAGTCATTAGGAAAGAGATGAACTTGCACTTCGTCTCCAACATGGACGAGGTTCTCGCTCTTGCGCTTGAGGAGCCGATTGAGTTGGGCAGCGTGCCGACTCCTGACGCCCTGGAAGGCGCGGATAAGCGCCCTGGCGTTATGTAGCTAGGAGGCAGGCTCGATGAGCGCGGCCATCGCGCCCGGACAGCCAGGGTTTCGCCAGTCCGGGCCGTAGGCGTGGATGGCGTCGCGTTTGCGTTCCGCTTCTTCCAGAGGAAGAGTGGTCAGCAGTGAAAGCCCCTGGGTGTGGACTTCTAGCGTATGCCGGCTGGCTCGCTCGATTGAAAAATCGAGCAAGTCGATGAGCATCTCGATTACGTAGTTGGGCGAGTGATCGTTGTCGTCGAGCAGAATGAGGTGGTAGGGTTTCGAGCGGTCCTCGGTCGTTTCGTTGCCGACTTCGATTTCTTGGCCCACGTCCGGCTGAGCAATCGAACTAGTCATATGCCGCGAAGAATCCCGTAAGGCTAAACTCGCTTACTTTCGCTATGCTAACAAACTGTCGCAAGCGCGAGCCGCGTCTGCAATAATCGAGGCGGTCTTCGATCATGGTTTCCAAGAGACTCATCGACAGCATTGAACAGAATGCACATCGTTTGGCGCAGGACCTAGTGGAGTCGCTCCGTCAGGACCCTCATGTCCCGGCCTACAATGCGCTCAGCGACCAGCAGTATCAAGGCGTTGTGCTGGACTTGTACGGGCATCTGGGCCAGTGGCTTTCGAGCCGCACCTGGCACAAACTGCAAGTCACCTACGAACGCAAGGGCCGTGAGCGGTTTCACGGTGGCATCCCTTTGGAGCAAATCCTCTACTCGCTAACCCGCACCAAACAGAATCTGCTGGACTTCATCCGCGGCGCGTTGCCTGGCGCGGCGGAGGAACGCGACTTGGAACTGCAGTTGGTGCTTTCAGTTTCCGAGTTTTTCGACCGCGCCATCTATCACACGGCCCTCGGCTACGAAGACGCTCGCAGAACCGCCGGCGCTGCTCCGGGCTTACCCAAGGCGGCGGACACAGAGGCTTCCGTGGCCCGCGCCACCGGCTCCCTGGCTTCAAAATCCGTGCCGGCCTCGGACCTGGGGCAGGTCAGCCGCGGCGGCGATATTGGGGAAGTCTCAGGCTAGTCGGCCGCGCGAAGGTCGTAGCACAGCAGACGCGGCGGCTTGCCGCTTATAAAGTCTCGTTCATTCTGGGTGATGTACAGAAGACCCTTGCTGATAACGGGAGGGGTCCAACTTTGGCGCGACAGATAGAGCGTCGTTTTCGCAAGGATCTTAGGTCCCTGCGGCGATAAGGCTAGCCACAGCAGTTGGCCCTGCTCTCCGAGCGCGAGGAAACGTCCGTCGACCTTGAGCAGGGAACCTCGAAACGGGCTGAGATAGAGTTCGCGTTCCGTGCCGCTTACGCTTAGGGTTTCTTGCCATTCGAGCGCTTCGTCCCAGGCGATCTCGCCGCTCTTGATGTTGATGGCCACTAGGCTTGCGTCAGGTTCGTTTCGCCCGGCGAATGCGTAGAGGTAACCCCCGTCGGCGATTGCGGTGGTCCAGTGCAGATCGAAGTCATCGGAAGTCCAGGCCGGTTTGAGCGTCAGATCCGGTGCGATGTCGAGCAGGGCGGCGCCGGTCCGGTAAGTCGCTGAAATGAGTACCTGATTGCCGATGATGACGGGCGAAGCCGCATTTACGGACTCATAGGTTTTGCTGCGCCAGGCAAAGGTCGAGTAGACGGTTCCGTCCGCTGGGTTGATCAGCATGAGGCCGCCCGTAGGCGGCCTGCTTTCGCCGCCGGCGAAGACGAAGATAACCCGCTTCCCGTGTACCTGGGCGGGGATCGGCGAGGCATAACCGGCGCCCCATTCCTCGCCCGCGCCCCATTTCATGCGCCCGGTCAACTTGTCGAAAGCCGCCACGGTGGGCCCGCCGGGCGCGCCGATGGTCACGATCAACAGACCGCCCTCGACTAACGGACTAGGCGCGACGCCGAAGAAATCCTGGGGAATCTTGAACTCGGTCTGAATATCGCGCTTCCAGAGCAGCGCGCCGTCCCGCAGCCGCAGGCAGTGCAGCTTTCCTTGAGCGCCGTAAACGTAAACCCGATCTTCGTCGATCACCGGGCTTGCCCGCGGCCCATTGCTATAGCCGTAGCGATCGGAGAAGTCTGTAGGGTAGGAGAAATCCCAATACAACTCTCCAGTGTCGGGATCCAGCGCTTCCACGATCTCCCGGTCACCTATCCGGTGAATGTAGACCAGTCGATCGCCCTGGATTGCCGGCGCCGAATAGCCCGATCCGGTTTCCATCTCCCAAACGAGCGTCGGACCGCCGGCGGGAAATTCCTTCAGCAAATGAGTCTCGGTGGAAACCAAATTGTGGTTCGGTCCCAGGAATTCCGCCCAATTATGTACCTTGGCGGCGCTCGATAAGGGCTTGGGAGCTTTACGGTAAGTCACCCTCGGATGGGGCTTGGCCACGACCGCTGCGCTCGGCGCCGGCGCCAGCAACTGGGGCGGCGCGGGATCCTGAAACGTCGCGGCCGCGGCGCTCGCGGCAACATACAGCAGACAGGCGACCCCTCTAAGCATCTGGGCCAGATTGTCGCACATCATTGAAATCCACCATGCTAGATGTAACGTTATGTGTGAGTTAGGTGTCGAGGGTAAGTCCGATGCTCGAATCGTTTTCTACGCGTTCTAAAGCCTTTTGCCGATGGACTGGTTTGTGGGATTCGCCGTACAGTAGGAGCAGGGGAGTCTCGACCCAGAGCCCGTACCGGGCATGCGGCGGAGTGTTTGCCATTCATCCCCAATATAGGCCGCAAAGACGGCCCGGCTTCGGCCGACCTTGAGCCACAGGAGTTACGTTCATGACTAGGACATGGTCCATTCTAATTGCGCTCTGCCTTTCGACGGCAGGCGTCCTTATGGGGCAGGGCCTCGATACGACAGCCACGAAAACCGATTGGGAGGAGATCAACTTCGAGTTCGACTCCGACATCCTGAGCGACGGGTACCCCAGTCTGCTGCGGCTGGCCGACCTCCTCGCTACGAACGAGGCTTATCGAGTCGAGCTGATTGGTCACGCGGACTTTCAAGGCCCCGAGCAGTATAACGAAGGGCTCGGCGACCGGCGCGCGGCGACAGTCAAGGCATTCCTAGTCAAATACGGCGCGAGGGACGCGCAAATCACGACACGCTCGCAGGGCGAGGATGCGCCTGGGACGTCGAACGACAGCCCTGAGGGCCGGTTCATGAACCGCCGCGTCGTGATTGTCGCCCGCGACGGCGATGGTCAGCTTGTCAGCGACGGCGGCGTCGGCGACGCGATCAACGGAATCGAGCGATTGGTCCAACAGCAGGAAGACTGCTGCAACCGGATCATGGAAAAGTTGTCGATGCTGGACGACATCCTGGAGTTGCTGAGGGGCCTCAAGCAAGAGAATGAACAGCTCAAAGCCGACGTGGCGGAGTTGAAGGCGCGGCCAGCCGGCGGCCCCGGTCAGCCCGGCCAGCCTGGACAGCCCGCACAGCCCGGACAACCAGGGCAGCCCGGCACGCAGTTAGCCGGCGGAACCGCTGGAGCGGAGCAAATCGCCTCGGTAGTCCGTGACGAACTGGAAGAATTTGACCGCTCCAAATTGGGCAAGTACGCGACGTTCAATTTGGACGCCGGCCCCACGGCGCGCACAGGCAACCTGAGCGTGACGGGCCGAGGACGCGTTTTCCTGCCCTTCGCGCAGCATCACGCCCTCCAATCTCAAGCGGAGTACATGCACTTCCTGGGCCGCGACGAAGGCCAGTTTGACCTCGGTCTGGTGAACCGCTGGGGCGACGTCCAGCTGGGCGGTTTCTCGAGCTTTAAGTACGTGAAGTTCAGCGAGTTTGAGAATGGCGGCGGCTTGGGTCAGGGCGCGGTGACGCTCGACTACATCTTCGACCGCGGCCGCGTGGGCGTATTCGGCACGAAGGCTTTCATGGAAGGCGCGGTCCTCAACCGTGCGCTGCTGCGGCGTAACGTCGTCGAAGAAAGCTACCTCGACGTCGTCGATCAGTTCGGCTTCTCGACGGCGGTCGCCGCATGGGGTCCGACTTACTTTGAAGGCAACGTGGGCGCCATGTTCCGCGACGGCGGCGGCAGCAAGCCCGGCGGCATGATCCGCTACGTACACCCGCTGAACTCCGCCCAGACTGTCGCTTTGACGATCGAAGGCGGCCTCAACGAAACGATGCTACGAGGTCAGAACGACGGACGGTTCGTCATCGGTCTACAACTCGGAAAATGGCTTTCGCCGAAGAACTACCGCACCGAATCGCAGGGCGCGCCGGTCCCGGTCGACATTCCTCGCGTTCGCTACGAAGTCTTGACGCGGCAAGTCAGAACCGGCAACGATTCGCCTGTCGCCGACGCCGGCCCGGATCTGTCGGGAGTGGCAGCCGGAGTGGTCACTTTGGACGGATCCGGTTCGTTCGATCCGGACGGCGATCCGATCACTTATCAGTGGACTCAGATCGGCGGCGCCGTCGTGGAACTGTCCGGGGCTGACTCGGCGACTGCTTCGTTCACAGCCGAAGAAGGCGAGGACTACTTCTTCCGATTGACCGTGCGCGACGACCAAGGCGGCGTCGGCACCGATCGAGTAACGGTCTCGGCGGCGACGGCGCCGGAGATCATCATCAAACGGTTCCGCGCCGAGCCAGGCACGGTAGCACCGGGCGAGTTGGTGAACATCACTTGGGAAGTCGACGGCGCCGATCAAGTGGAGATCACCGGCATCGGCGTGGTTGGATCGTCCGGACAGTCCAGTCTGCCGATCAGCGAGACGACGGTCTTTACCTTAACGGCGCGAGCGGGCGACCAAACCGTCAGCGAAAGCCAAACTGTTCAAGTGTCGGCTGAGGCGCTGCCCACGATCGTCCAATTCGGCGCCGCGCCGAGCACGATCGACAGCGGGCAAACCTCCATCCTCAGTTGGCAGGTCGAAGGCGCCGACTCGGTCGAGATCAGCGGCATCGGCACAGTTGCGGCGAGCGGTTCCATGCCGGTCCAGCCGACGTCGACCACCAGCTACACGCTGACGGCGACGAACGAGGTCGGCGACGCTTCGTCGGTCACGACCGTCTCGGTGCGCGGATCCGTCCGCATCATCGAGTTCACCTCAGACAAGCCGACGATCCAAGAGCCGGGCGATCCGGCGCTGTTGTCGTGGGTTGTCGAGGGCGCCGAGCGGGTTGAACTGGTCAATTTTGGCCAGGTTCAGCCGACGGGTTCCCAGACGGTGAACCCCAACGGGCAAACGCTCTACACGCTCATCGCCTACGGTTCCTCGGGTGAGGCGACCGCGACGGTGATCATCGACGTCGAAATCGAAAACCGCTCGCCCATTGCCAGCGCCTGGGCTAACTTCGCGGTTTTCGGCCAAGAGGGCGACACAACCGGCTCCGGCGTATTGCACGGCGAGGGGTCGTACGATCCGGACGCGGACCCGATTACCTTCGAGTGGCGACCCGTGGGAAACCGTCAAGCACGGGTTCTCGATCCGACGTCCCAGACTCCGACCGTGGAATTCCAGGGCGGATTCGGCGAGTATTCCTTCGAACTCAAGGTCACCGACGACAAGGGTTTCTCGGGATTCACGATCGTCAAGATCAATTGGCTGGAGGAGTGGGCTACACCAGTTAACTAAGCAAAGTCTGCGGGAGGGACCCCGTGGGGTCCCTTTTGACGACCTCACAACGCGGACAGCGGACGTTCGTCCGCTCCGAATCGGATGCGGAGTTCCCGGACGAGTTCGGAGGCGGGCAACCGAACGAGTCGCGGCCTGACGATGATGAGCAGGTCCGTGCTGTTGGTTCGCCGAGTGTCCCGGCTCAGCAGCGTGCTGACCACGGGAATTCCCGTCAAGCCTAGCGGCGTGGTGCGGCTGATCCTGGTTTCGTCGATGGCCATGCCGGCGATGATGGCCGCCTCGCCTTCGCGTAGACGGACGTGCGTCTCCAGCGTGCGGTTCACCAGAACAGGGATGCCGTTGACCGATCCGCCGGCGAGCAGATTGAACTCAGCCTGCATCTGCAGCGACACCTCGCCGGAACCGTGGACGGAAGGGGTGACATTGATGCTGAGGCCCAGATCCTCAAACGTAAACGACGGCGGCGGCAGCACGACATTGGGATCATTCGGGTCCAGGCCCGATCCTGGCTGGAAGGAGCCGGTGATGATTGGAAATCTCTCGCCGATGCGTACTTGCGCTTCTGCGCCGTCCGTCGCCCGCACCGACAACTGCTGGGTTGTTGAACCTGTTCCAGAGCGAAGCTGGGCGATCAACTGCGAGTTTCCGACGCCGATGCCCAGCAGGGAGTCGCCGCCTCCAACGAGGATCTGCCCGCTGTCGTCCGATTCTGGGGGTATCGCGTTCAGAATTGTCGAGTAGTTGGTGATCGGGAAACTCGAGGGAAGCGAAAGGCCCAGTTCTCGGTCCCGTTCTTGGTTGTAGGCGATCAGTTCGATCTCCAACATCATTTCCGAACTCGGGAGCAGCAGACGCTCCAACAGGAGCCGCGCCATCCGCGCCTTGGCCGGGGAATCTCGGATGGTGACGACATTCCGGGTCGGCACGACGAAGAGGCGCCGGATCTCAAGCGTTTGTTGTACGGCCTGCGCGGCCTCTGTCGCGTCCTGTGGCGTGACCGCTTCCGGGATAGCGACGCTGAGGGTCACCACCGGTTCCAGTTCGGTGCGCTTAGCAGGCGTATCGTCCGCGATGAGCGCCAGTTTGGCCGTCAAGGGGATGACGAAAGCGGTGGCGACTTCATTCAAACTGATCACGGCGTCATCGAAGCCGACATCGTCAAGGTGGAACTTGATCGGATCGGAGCCGCTGAAGCCTTCGTCGAAAATCACGTCGATTCCGTACTCGCGGAAAACGCGCTCATAGGCCTCTTGGAT
>CAMPKL010000083.1 GCA_946887065.1 uncultured Bryobacterales bacterium | reverse complement strand
TCTTCGTAGCGATCCGACCGCTGGCCGCGTGGGCGATCACGTTGACCGGCGTGGCAAAGGCGGAACTGCACATCGACGGGCTGGATCCGATCACGTACGCCAACGAGGTCATCGGGAAGACCGATGCGGATGTGCTGGTCGTGGGACGCAGCGTCGACCATGGCGCGCTGGGCGGGATTCGCACCAACGCCTATGCCATGATCCGCGAGGCGGCCTGCCCAGTTATCAGCATCTAAGGAATATTCCGAACAATGAAGCTTACATTTCGCGGGGCCGTCGGGACCGTCACCGGGTCGATGCACGAGTTGACGGTCGACGGGCAGCGAATATTACTGGATTGCGGGCTGTTTCAAGGCCGCCGCACGGAGGCCCGCGAACGCAATACCAACCTGCCGTTTCCTGGTCATTCCGTCGATGGGGTCGTTCTGTCGCACGCGCATATCGACCATAGCGGAAACTTGCCCTCTTTAGTGAAGAGCGGCTTCTCAGGGCCTATTTACGCGACTCCGGCGACGGTTGATCTTTGCGGCGCCATGTTGAGGGATTCGGGGCACATCCACGAGAAGGATGCGGAGTTCCTCAATCGGCGGCGCTCGCGACGGCGCCGGATTGACCCCGATGCGGACGGCGGCCCGGTGGAGCCCCTCTACACCAAGCAGGATGCAGACAACACCATGCCGCTCTTCAAGAGGGTGGATTACCGAGTGCGCACCGCCCTAACGGAGACGCTCAGCTATGAATCCTACGACGCGGGCCACATGCTGGGGTCCTCGGCCGTGGTGTTGCAGGAACGTAAGGCAGGCAGCACCGTGAACCTCACGTTCTCGGGCGACGTGGGCAGACCTGGGTTGCCGATCATCCGCGACCCTCAGCCGATGCCGGCCGAAGTGGACTATTTGATTATCGAGTCGACGTATGGCGGTCGGCTCCACCGCGGCGAAGGCGAGGTCAAGGAAAAGCTCGCCGAAACAGTGAGACGCACGGCCGGACGCGCCGGCAAGCTGATTGTGCCGGCTTTCGCTGTGGGGCGCACACAACAGGTGGTCTTGCTGCTGCATGAGCTGATGCTGGAGAAGCGTATTCCGGAGCTGCCGATTTTCGTCGACAGTCCGCTGGCGACCAACGTCACGGAAGTGTTCCGGGCGCACCCGGAGTGCTTTGATCCGGAGACGACCAAGTTCCTGACTGAAAAGCGCGACCCCTTCGCCTTCGGCCGCTTGCGTTATACCCGCAGCGTGGAGGAGTCGAAGGCGCTCAACGATCTAACGTATCCGTTTATTGTGATTTCGGCCTCGGGGATGTGCGAGTCGGGCCGGGTATTGCACCATTTGAGGAACAACATTTCAGACCCGCGCAATACCGTTCTGATCACGGGCTATCAAGCCCAACATACGTTGGGCCACAAGCTGTTGGAGAAGCGGATGGAAGTTCCGATCTTTGGCGTTCCGGTTCGGCTGCGAGCGGACGTGGTGAAGCTGAACGAGCTGAGCGGACACGCGGATCAGCGGGAATTGTTGCAGTGGATGCGGCCATTCACCAAACGTCTCAAAGGCGTGTTTCTGGTTCACGGCGAGCCCGAGCAATCGTTGGCCTTCAAAGTCGCAATCAAAGAGCACTATGGACTAGAGGCGGTATTGCCTCAGGCCGGCCAGAGCGTGGAACTGACTTAGCGCGCTAGGTCGCCGAGCAAGGCCCCGACGACATAGGACAGGCCAGCCGCTGAACCGCCGACGGCGAGGGTCTCCAGCCCGGCTGAAAGCCAGGACTGCTCGACGAACCGCGACTTGAGGGCGCCCGTCAGGAAGAATGCGATGCCGGTGAATGTCGCGCTCCAAAAGAATGGGTTGTCCACGTTCGTTCCGAGGTGGTCGAAAACGAAGGACAACAGGGGAATGGCTCCGACCAACAGGAAGGCCACGAAAGTCACCAGCGCCGCACGCACCGGCGACGGCCCGGACAGAGAAACCCCGTGTTCCTCGGTGAGCATCGTCTGCACCCACCGGTCCCGGTTTGCGGTGATGATGTCGACGGCGCGGTCCAGATCGCGGTCTTCAAAGCCCTTCTGGCGGAAAATCTCGCGAACCTCTTCGCGCTCTCCTTCGGGGTAATCGGAGATGTGCTGATGTTCGATCGAGCGCAGTTGTTCGCGTTGTTGGCGCTCGGCGCGAACCCCCAAGAAGTTGCCTGCCGCCATGCTGAATCCGTCTCCAATTAAATTGGCGATGCCCAGGATGATGACGATCGAGTTGGAGAGGTCGGCTCCCGCCACGCCCGACACCACGGCGAAGGTTGTCACGGCGCCATCGATAGCGCCGTAGATGAAGTCGCGAAGATAGCTATGAACAGGTCCTGACGCCAGGCGGCTTCGAATGGCTTGACGGGTGTGGGAAGCCTCTAGCTGGGCCCGCCGGCCATCGTCGTCCATCACGAACTAATTCTAGGTGGAATTGGTTGCCCGGCGACCGGGCCGGTAAAATAGGCGGACTCCGAGGAGGAGCCGATCCTTGTCAGCCGTACGTCTACAACTTCGCGCCAGGAAACTGCATCCAGACGCCAGATTGCCCTGTTTCGCGCATGGGCCGGATGAAGATGCCGGCATGGATCTATACGCGGTGGAGGAGGCCGTGCTGGCGCCGGGCGGCCGCGCGTCGGTCGGTTGCGGCATTGCGTTGGAGATCCCTCCGGGCTACGAAGGACAGGTGCGGCCGCGCAGCGGCTTGGCCGCCAAGCATGGCGTCACGCTGATCAACGCGCCGGGGACGATTGACCCTGGCTACCGCGGCGAAGTTCGCGTGCTGATGATCAACCTCAGCCGCGAGACTTATCTGGTCAAGCCGGGCGAGCGGGTGGCCCAGTTAGTGATCGGGGCCTATGCCGCGCCGGAGTGGCAGTGGGCCGAGGCATTGGACGACTCCAGCCGCAGCGAAGGAGGCTTCGGCTCGACCGGCGCCTAGGCTAGCGAGCCGCGTCGCGCGGCCCGAGCGTTGTGCGGCCGCAATCGATGATCAACACTTCGCCTGTCGTGGCCGTGGCGTCCGCCGCCAAATACAACGCCGCCTTGGCGACTTCATCGACCTCGGCGAGCCGGCCCATGGGCGAGGACCGCTTGCCCCTCTCAAAAGCCTCGGCGGGCCAACCCGCGAAACTCGTCCGCACGAGTCCCGGCGCGAGTCCGTTGACGCGGATATCGGGGGCTAGCGCCCGTGCCAGAGACTTGGTCATCGTGACCACCGCTGCTTTCGAGGCGGCATAGATGATCGAACTGCCCGACGCATGGAAGGCCGACGACGAGATGTTATTGATGATGACGCCGCCCTGCCGCTTCAACAGCGGAACCGCCTTGCGCGTGCAGTAGAACGTACCGCGAAGATTCGTATCCAGCGTACGGTCCCAGATTTCGTCGGTGAGGGCGTCCAGGTCGGCGTGCGGCGTTAAATGGCTCCATCCGGCGTTATTGACCAGGATGTCGAGCCGGCCCCAGCGGAAATCGACTTCATCGACCATGCGGTTGACGTCTTCTTGCTTGGATACGTCGGCTTGAACGGCAAACGCTTCGCCGCCTCGTGAGGCGATGGCCTTGACGACTTCCTCGGCGGCTTCGCGGGACGAGCGGTAGTTGATCGCAACGCTGGCGCCTTCGGCAGCGAAAAGCTCACAGATGGCGCGGCCCATCCCGGTGCCCCCTCCGGTGACGAGGGCGGTCTTGCCTTGCAATTTCATAGGAAACGGCTATTGTAGGACGTTTAAGGCGGCGTCCGCTTTGGCTCCAAAACGCATTATCGTCTGCTCCGACGGTACCTGGAACGTGCCGGACCCGACGGACGGTAGCAAAGCCACGAACGTGGCGAAGATCTACCGCGCGATCCCGCCCGTTGCACCTGACGGCGTGCAACAACTGGCCTTCTACGATGCGGGAATCGGCTCTAAAGGCTTCTTGGACTGGCTGGTCCCAGGCCATACCGGCATCGGTCTGTGGCGCAAGGTGCTCAGCGGCTATCGCTTCATCGCCGAAAATTGGGCGCCGGGCGATGAAGTCTATCTGTTCGGCTTTAGCCGCGGCGCTTATACCGTTCGCTGCCTCGCGGGTTTTCTCGGCATGGCCGGTCTGTTCGACAAGTCCGAGCTTTCCGCGCGGCTGCCCGCCGCTTGGACCGCCTTCGAACGCGAGCGATGGCGTGAACCTAACCATCCGCTGCCCATCAAGCTAGTTGGAGTGTGGGATACCGTCGACTCGCTGGGCCTTCCTGTTCCGTTGTTGCGTCAACTAACGCGCCCGCGGCTGCGCTTCGACGACGGATGTCTCGGCCCGCACGTCGCTAACGGCTTCCAAGCGCTGGCCATCGACGAGATTCGCTCAGCGTTCGTCCCCATCCTATGGACGAACGATCCGGCGCCGGGCCAGCGTATTGAACAGGTGTGGTTCTCCGGCGTCCACGCCGATTGCGGCGGCGGTTATGCCGAAGACGGCCTCTCCGATCTTGCGCTCAATTGGATGCTGCGCCGCGCCCAAGAGTGCGGTTTGTCCTTCGACTCCGACTACGAACGGCGCGAGATCCACGCCAATCCCAAACAAGCCGTGCACAAAGAGCTCAAAGGCCTGCACCGCTTGTTGCCGCTCCATCGGCGGACCATCCTCGGAACGAATCCGCGTACGGAGCGGGTCCACTGGAGCGCTGCGGCGCGTTTCGATGATGCCTCTGCCGGCTATAGGCCCGACAATTTGAGAAGAGCGCTCGCCCTACATGGCAGGGCCATCGTCACCGAGCCGAGCGAAGACGCGGCGGATTAGGCGAACATAGAAATCTTCGCCATGTCTGATTTTCTTTCCGATAAGCCCATTCCGCCCGCTGAGCGGCTGATGTTTGCCATGGATGTGCCGGGTCCCGCGGAGGCCCGTGCCTTGGCTGAGCAGTTGGGCGACAGCGTGAAATTCTACAAGCTCGGGCTCGAACTTTTCATGGGCGGCGGCTACTGGGAACTGGTCGATTGGATGGTGGGGCGGGGCAAGAAAGTTTTCGTCGACCTGAAGTTTTTCGATGTCCCCGCAACTGTTGGCGGGGCGGTCCGACGGCTTGGCGGACGCGGCGTGACTTGCTGCACGGTCCACGGCAACGACGCCATGCTGCAAGCGGCGTGCGAGGCCAAGCAGGACGTCAAGATTCTTGCTGTCACGGTTTTGACCAGCCTTGATCGCGGGGACTTGGATAGCCTCGGCTTTGAGTGCGATCCGCGCCAACTCGTGCTCTCTCGCGCCAGGCGGGCGCTGGAGATCGGCTGCGACGGCGTCGTTTCCTCTGGCCTGGAGGCCCCAGACATTCGCGGTGAGATCGGCTCCAAGTTGCTTGTTGTGACGCCTGGAATCCGCCCGGTGGAAAACCGGCCGGCGGACGACCAGAAGCGCACGGTCGATGTGGTGCAAGCTTTTCGCGGCGGCGCGGATTATATCGTTGTGGGGCGGCCGATCCGCAATGCGCTGGATCCGCGCACGGCGGCGGAGGCGATTCAGGCTACGATTCGCGGTCTTTTTCCTGCCAGCGCTTCTTGATCTCCACGGCGGCCCTTGCGGCCCCCTTCATCGCGGACTGACCGGCCTTCTTCAGGCCAGGCTCGGACTTCTTCCATAAATCCTTCGCCCGCGGCGCCACTTCGTCCGCATAGATCTTTTTCGCCTTCTCCTGGTTCTCAGGGTCGGAGGCGAACTCGCGGACGGCGCGCGAAATCAAATTGCGGAATAGCATGCTTCGGACTGTATTGTAGCCCCTTAGACGCAAAAAAGCCTCGGGACCCGTGTCCCGAGGCGATACTTCTCAAGCCAGAGGAAGTTTAGACTTTATCCGGCGCCGGCACTTCGAAGCCTTTGCGGTACTGTTGCCCGAGCATTTCGTTGGCCAGGTCGTCGTTAGTGAAACGTTCTTTCTTGGGGTCGAACTCCAGCACCTTGTTGCGCTGAAACGTGATGTTGCCCAGATGCGCCATGCCGGCCGCGTGGTGCGCTTGCTCGACAGGCCCGTTCTGATCCGCGGTGTAGCGGCTGCGCACCGCCTTGATGAAGTTTTCTTAGTGGCGAGTGTGCGCTTCGCCGATGGGGCCTGGTTCACCTTTTTGCCCGAAGAAGAACTGGTACTTGGTGTAGTTGCTGATTGATAAATAGCCTTCGGAGCCGTAGAAGAGGTTGCCGTTGGGCTGCTCGGTTTCGCGGTTCGAGCACCAGAAGCGCACGGCCACCTCGCCGAATTTCTTACGGCCGCCTTCTTCGAACTCCATGAGGGTGGTCAGCAGTTCGGGCGTCTCGCGATGATCGTTCCACAGGTAGCGGCCGCCCATTGAGGTGAGCCGCGTCGGTTGGGTAACGCCCAGCCCCCACTGCAACATGTCCGTCTCGTGTATGCCTTGGTTGCCGATCTCGCCGTTGCCGAAATCCCAGGTCCAGTGCCAGTTGTAGTGCACGTGCTGCTTCGAGTACGGCCGCCATTTGCCGGGGCCGACCCACATTGGATAGTCCAGCGTGGCCGGAGGTTCCTCGTCGGGAAACTTCTCTAACGGCGGCCGCCATTTGAATATCGTGGCGCGGGCCATGTAGACGTCGCCGATGATGCCGTCGTTCAGTTGCTGAACGGCCTCCTGAATCGCTTCGGAACTGCGCAGTTGGACGCCATGCTGAACGATGCGGTTGTACTTCTTGGCCGCGGCGACCAAGCTGTGGCCCTCGTTGTAGCAATGAGTGGAAGGCTTCTCGACGTAGACGTCTTTGCCCGCCTGACAGGCCCAGATCGCGGCGAGAGTGTGCCAATGATTGGGCGTGGCAATCGTGACGGCATCGATATCTTTGTCGTCGAAGACCGTGCGCATGTCTTGCACGACCTTGACCTTCTTGCCGTAGGTCTTCTCGAACTCGGCGGCGCGTTTACTGCCGACTTCCAGATCGGGATCGACCAGCGTGGTGACCTCGACGTTCTCCAGCGGCTGCAATCCCTTGATGTGGTCTTGGCCGCGGCCATTTACGCCGAGTACGGCAACGCGAATCGTCTCATTCGCTCCGATAGCGCTAGCGGGCGCGAGAGCCGAAGCGGCGACGGCAAGGCCCGCTGCGTTCTTAACAAAAGTCCTTCGTTCCATGGAAGCGTGCTCCTCCGGGAATTATGTTAACGCTCGTGGGGATGAAATGCGAAAAAAACCGCCGGGAAGCCGTGAAAGAATCACCGCTTAAACACGCGCACCGTCTGATCCGGAAAACGGACGTCGCCGGGGACTGGCTTGGATTTTCGCGCCCTGGGAAATCAGTCGTTTGCACCGAGCGACGCCCGCGAAATTCCGTGCCTGTCCTCTCTCGAGTTGCCTCGCGCGGCCGAATGATTTTTTCGCGGCTTCCGGTCCCATTTCTTATCTGCTACGGGGCGCTTCGCAGGAGGCCTTCGGCAGCATCGCGAATCGCCGCGTCGGGACTTCTCGCGGCCTGCCTCAAGTGCTGAATCGCCTGATTGCGGTCGCCTTGCCGAAGCAGCGCGCTAGCCAAGTGAAGGTGGGCCTCGTGATGCTGTGCGTCACTCATCAGGATCGCCCGGAATAGCTGGATCGCTTCCTGGTCTCTCCTCTTGTCTTCCAATAAGACGGCGAGATTGAAGCGTGCGGCGATGGACGCTGAGTCGAGCTGAAGCGCTCTCCGGTATTGCTCCTCCGCGGCGTCGGCACTGCCCGCCGCGGCCAGCATGACGCCAAAATCCGTACGCAAGATCGCGGATCCAGGGTCCAAGTGGAGGGCGGCCTCGAACTGCTCTCGCGACTGCGGATAGAAACCGCGTTTGGCCAGCGCCACGGCGTAGTTTCTGCGCGATTCGACCGAGCCCGGATTCGCTTGAATCGCCCGCTCGAACTGATAGCGTATCTCCGCAATATTGGCGTTCGTGTGATCGAGAAGAGTCGCCAGGTTGTTGCGGATTTCAGCAACACCCGGGCGCAGCCGAATCGCCTCGCGCAACGCTGCTTCCGCCTCGGCGTAGCGCTGCTGCTTGATCCGGACCAGCCCCAAATTGCTGAACGCCTCGGCTAGATCCGGGTCCAGCTTCGTTGCTTGCTCCAAGGCGGTTGCCGCGTCGTTGAACTGGCCGAGCCGCAGATACGCGTCGCCAAGCGTTTGGAAGATCTCGGGTTCGAGCGGCAGGGTTTCCAATGCCGAAAGCATGGACGTGACGGCAGCGCCGTCGTCTTCCAAGTCGATGTAGACTTCGCCCAGAGCTTGCCAAGCCTTAAAGAATTTTGGATCTAGACGGACTGCCGTCCGATACTGTTCGATCGCTTTTCTGGATTCACCCGTCTCGCGGTAGGCCTGCCCAAGCTCGAAATAGAAGTCAGGGATTTGCGTGCGAGCAGCACTCAACGCGGCCTCAAGCTGAGGGATGCCCGCCGCCAGATTGGAACGGTCGATGACTTGAGCCAAAGCGATGTAAAGAGCGTTCTCTGGCGTAGGCGCCGGCGCCGCCGGATAGTAGGGAACAACAGGACCGCGGTAAGGGGAATGATCCTCAACGAGGGCCGCCAAAAGATCGCGGCCGGGGCGCTGACGTTGAATCAGGTGGTCCGTCATCGTCGCATGCACGACATCTTCAGTCCGGCGCTCAGGCATGTGACAACTCGCGCAGTTGGCGGACTGAACGTGACTGCCCGCCGCGGCTAGGCGGTTTAGATCGGCGGCATGGCACGAGCGGCATGCCGTGTCATAGCGCTCTCGGGCCGCCTCACCCCGCTGTTCACCGTGGGGATCGTGGCAGGTCGTACAGGTCAGGGCGCCCTGGCTTTCGAGGAAACACTTTGACTTGAAGAGGCGGTAGGCGGAGCTGACGATCTCAAACTTATCTTCGCGGCCCGTGCCGGGGGCGTGATCGAAGTGAATGGTCACGTTTTCGAGCGGCTCGCCCGGTACGTACGAGAACACGCCGCGATCGTACCGCCACGTCTCGTGCGGCAGGTCCGAGCTTGTCGTCTCCAGGTGGCAGCGCAGACAAACTTCCATTTGACGCGGAGGCGTCAGGCCGGCGGGGTTCACGATACTTTTCCGTATCGCGTCCGCGGATGCCGCGCCGGTTGCTGCTATAACGTGCTCTTGCCCCGGCCCATGGCAACGCTGACAGTCGATTCCTTGCGGGAGGCTCTTGGGAAAACGGCTTCTTCGTCCTCGAATGTCCGATTGGGGCTCCACGTCCGGATAGGCATTGTGACAGGCCATGCACTGGTACGTTATGGGCCGCCGGAAGTCGAGGTGATCGGCCATATCGTATCCGGGGCTGATCGACCAGAATCCGCCGCGCTCCGAATACCAGGACACGGGAAGCTCCAACAGCCGGTTGTCTTCCGTTCGATGGAGGAACGTCTTGCTGCGCGCCCCGGAACCGACGACATAGTCGACTCGCTTCTCGACGATGTTCGTTTCCGCCCCGTCGTGTCCGATTTGGTGGCGCCGGATGAAGTACTCGCCGCCGCGCTCATACATCGAGTAATAGCGGTCCGACGCGGCATGGTAATACGGTTTCGCGTCGTCAAAGGCCTCTTGGACGGCTTCAGCCGTTGCCACGGCGAACGATCGGCCCATTCCCGTTCGGCTGTAGCTTTGGGCGATTTCCTGGTGGCAAGCCGCGCATTGGGCCGAATCGATGTAGCCGGCGGCGGCGTCCGCCGCAGCCGCCGCCAACGGCCAAAGGCAGGCAATCCAGAGGACGGCATGTCCCCACCGAGCTACGCGTGTACCGATTGCCAGGTGTCCCATTCAGCCGCGCGGTCCAGGGGCCTTCTGCGAGTATGCGCTCCACGCCCTGAACGAAGGAAAGTCAAGGTTGTAAAACATACGTCTCCGGCCCCAGCGCTAGACGCGGTGGAAAGCTTTCAGAATGTCTTTCATCCCATATTTCAAGGCAATGGGCCGGCCATGTGGGCACGCCATCGGCACTTCCGTCTTCGTCAATTCCTCTAGCAACCAGCGCATCTTCGGCATGTCGAGCGGCATGTTGACTT
>CAMPKL010000082.1 GCA_946887065.1 uncultured Bryobacterales bacterium | reverse complement strand
CCAGTTCGGGCGGACGGATGGTCCTGACAAACGTCAGGACTTTTCGTCTTTTGGGAACTCGCTTGGCCAGCTTCAGCCGCCAGAGCCTCATCAGGCTGCGGACAGAAGGTGGTCCGCCTGACTTACGGAGGGCAACGGGCCTGCCGACGGGTCAGGCTCTCGAATCGAAAACGTAAAGCATCACTTTTTGAAACTTTACGCAGATGAAACTGGGGGAAGCGGTCAGCGGAGCAGCGCGATCGTCGCGCACTGTCTTCCTCCTGTGAAGCCCATTCGCTTCTGTTTGCCTTTCCCGCCGGAGCCGCCCGTCGCACTCGACTGAGGAGCGGCAGAGGGGGGCCTTCGCCGGATGGCTCCATCCCCATCGCCGCAGCGGGGGCCTCGTGCCCTGCCTGTTCATTCGGCTCGGGTGCTGCGTCCAAGAATGAAGGTTGGTGCTGGAGGTGGGGGTCGAACCCACATGACCGTAAGGTCGCGGGATTTTGAGTCCCGTGCGTCTGCCAATTCCGCCACTCCAGCAGCTAAGGAAATCGCCGCCTCGCTCCGCTCAGTCTCGTTTGAGCGGCTTGCGCCGACTGAATTTTGAGTGTATCGCAGTCCTGCCATCGCCGGGTGACCGCTTCTGTGCAGCCTGTGGCCCTTTTCGCCAATCGAGGCCGAACAGCCGCGCAGCTACGCGCAGCCCGGCGCGGTATACAATGTGCCAGTGCACTAAGAGTCCTGGCTCAAAGGAGAGCATGGTATGAAGCGCTTCCTAATATTGATGTTGACTGTCGGCATTTGCAGTGGCTGGGGCCAGACCCAGTCGGCTGCCAATCAACTGACGGCCGAGGAAAAGCGGGACGGGTTTACGCTGCTGTTTGACGGCAAGTCGCTGGACGGCTGGGACCTGCGTCCTGGGCAAGAGGCCGTTTGGCGAGTGGTCGACGGAGTGATCGAGAACGACCAGAGCGCTCCGGGCGCGACTGTCTTGACTAAGCAGGATTTTGCGAACTTCGTGCTGAAGGCGGAGTTCCGCGCCCACCCGGGCATCAACTCAGCGTTGATGTTGCGACAGCGGCGCGAGGGCAGCGGCTCACCGGCGCCGGCCGGCGCCATCAGCGGTTATGAGTTGCAAATCCGCGACAAGCTTCTGGAGAACCGCCCTGGCGCCTACCTGACAGGCAGCATTGTTGAGGTGGCTCGGGCTCCTGCCGACGCGACGATCGTTCCGGACCAGTGGAATACCTTCGAAGTGACCATGAACGGAGACCACCTCGTGGTCCTCTACAACGGCCGCAAAGTAGTGGACGCCCACGATGCGAGGTTAGCTTCGGGCGCCATCGGTTTGCAGTCGGCGCATCCGGTAGATCCTCCCGGAGCCAAAGTGGAATTCCGCAATCTCAAGATCAAGCGCCTGCCGTAGCTGGGACGCGCAAACGACTCGGCGCGGCTCACGCTCGCGGGAGGTTTAGAACTCGCGATAGAGCCAACCTTGCCAGTCGGCCGGATGTTCGAGAATACGCGCTTCGAGGCGGCGAGCGTACTCCTGCGCGGCTTGCTCGGCGAATTTCCGGCGAGGGGTTGCCAGTTCCGTGGGAATGGCGTCGTCGATGACGATGCGGAAGCGGAACGGACCGATGCGGATCGGGGCGATGGTGAAGAGCGCGGCGTTCTCAAGCCAGGCAAGGGACGGCGCGCCGAGTGCTAGTTTGATCGTGGTTCCGAACAAGTGAGCTTCGTAATTTTGTCGCCCTTCGTGTTCTCCGAAGATCGAGACGATGTTGCCGGCGCGCAGGCGTTCACGCAGCGTCTGGACGTAGCTTAGCGATTCATCGAGCGGAATCTGAATGCGTGCTTTCAGGTAGCAGTCCTCGGCGCGGCAGTAGAGGGGCGCGGCGACGCGGAGCCCGAGCGTGGTCGACGTGGAGGAGCCGTGGTCGGCGCGGCTGAGGTGAACGAAAGGCGCGCCTCTCCTATAAAAACCGTGCTTGAGAACTGTTGCGCTGGAGAAGCGCATGCTCCAGAGGATGATTCCGCGACCTTCGCGCAGGGGAGCGTCGAGACGTTCCAGGCCCTGCCATTCGATGTGGGGATGCCAGCCGAAACGGCGCATACCGCGCAAGCGGCCCCAGATGTCTTCGAGGCGCATCAGGATGTGTTGCTCGGCGATGGCGCGCGGGTCGGGGCGAGAATTTGCCGGCAATGCCTTGCGGATCTTTCCTTCGAGGTCGAGGATGGTTTGATTACGGATCAGTTTGTAGGCGCGAAAGAGAATGCGACTGACGGAAGCGGAAGCGCGCTCGGGGACGAACTGCGCAAGCAGTCCACCGCACGTTAGAGTCCAGATGCGCCGTACATCTTGCCAGGCTACAAAGCCGGAAGGCATTGAGTTAGGCAACGGCACTTGTAATTCGGGATTGCACGAAGCGCCGTTTGGAGGCTGCTGTGGAATCGATGCGATCCACGCGGCGAGATTGGATGACGACGCCGCCGGGCAGCACTTGCTTCAGACTATCGCGCACGCGCTGCTCGATCGACGAATCGTTGGCGACCGCGGCTTCGAACGTGACCTGGACCGAACGGGCGTCATCTTGTACAACCTGGTAACGGCGAATCTCCTGGATGGAGTCGAGTTGGTCCATGATCTGATAGGGGCTGACGGCGATGTTGCCGGGGAAGCGCAAGTAGTCGACCGACCGGCCTTGGATCCTGTGGATCACTCCAAACGGGATGTTGCACGGGGCCGGCGAGACGGGAAGCAAGACGCGGTCTCCGACGCGATAGCGGATGAAGGGCATCGCGTAGCTATGCAGGGCGGTGACGACGACATCCCCTTCTTCTCCGGGCGCCGCCGGCCGATCTCCATTCCAAACCTCAACGATTACGGAATCATCGCAGGTGTGATACATCCCGCAGCGGCTGCATTCCCAGGCGATGAGATTGCACTCGACCGCGCCATAGGAGTCGATGACACGGCAAGCGCAGTGCGCTTCCAGTCGATCTCGGAGACCGGCGGGCAACTGCTCGGCGCCGCTAAGGATCAACTCAAGCGAAAGCGCCGAAAGGCGTTGCGGGTCTTCTTCAAGGAGGACTTCCAAGGCTCCGGGCGGACCCTTGATGATGTGGGGCCGGAGGCGCTCGGCTTCGTCCAACATTTGCTTTGGCGAGAGAGAGAGATCCATACCCGAAGTTCGGAAGACGCCGAGCTTGTGACTGGCCAGCTTGCGCGGGCTCGCCCCGATGATGAGCCGGCGATGCCAAGGGCGCAATCCGTTGAGGATCTGGGAGCGCAATCGCCGTCCGAAGAGTCTCAATTCCTCCGTCGGCGTTCGAGCTATAAGCATGCGCTCGCCGGTGGAGCCGGAAGTCTCATGGACGCGACAATTGTCCACACTGAAGCCGGCAGCGAAGCGCGACGAAAGCGGGGCCTGCTGAAAGTCGTTCTTGGAGCTAATCGGGAACTGGGTCAAAGCGTCGAGGCTGCGCAGGTCGGCGGGGCCGACTTGGGCGGACGCGAAGATCCGGCGATAGTAGGGAACCTGATCGCCAGCATGGCGAACTAAGCGTTGCAGCGCCCGGAGCTGATAGCGCCGGACGCTCTCCCGGCCGCGCAGGAGGCGTGCCCAGGACGCCAGGTGCTCGAGGCACACCACTGCCGGACCGGTGCTGAAGCCTCCCATACAGAATCTGCCAATGTAGCATTTGGTCGATATACTAGGGCTATCCGGCGGGCGGTTCTCTCGTCTAACCCTTTTCACATGAACGACTCACAGAAATTGCCCGGCTGGCAAAACACGCTCGGTTGGACTTGCGCGGGCGTCATGGCGCTGCTCTGGATCGTCGCCGGACTGTACAAGCTGAGCGATATTGGCGGCTTCCAGGTGAAGCTGAGCCAGCTGTTGTTTCCGACGGCGTTGACGCTGCCGGCGACGCTGGCGGTGGCGACGAGCGAGCTATTCGCGGGCGTGTTGCTGCTGCGTCCCGCCTGGCGGCGGTTGGGCGGCTTGGTCTCGACAGGTCTGTTGCTCGCGTTCATGGCCTACATGGCAGTCAACTACACCGCGTTGCAGGGCGAGGATTGCAGTTGTTTCCCGTGGCTGGAGCGCGCTGTGGGTCCGGCTTTTTTTTGGAGCGACGGAGCGATGATCGCGGCTTCGCTGATTGCCGCTTGGTTTGCGCCGAAGATGGCGGCGATCAGGCAGACACGCTTCGTGTTATTCGGAATCTTGGCCTTAGCGGCGGTCGCACTGGGTTTCGACAAGTTCGGTCCCGAGGGTGGAACCGACGTTCCGGCGACGGTCGTGGTTGAGGGCCAGGAGTACAACCTGCGACAGGGGAAGGTGTTCCTCTACTTCTTCAACCCGACGTGTCTGCATTGCCTGGCCGTCGGGAAGGATTTGTCGAAATATACGTTCGCGGCGGACTTCGTCGGTGTGCCGACGCAGGACTTCGACTTCGGTCCCGGTTTTCTGGCAGACGCGGGATTGACGGGCAAGGTGAAGCTTTCGCCGGACTTGGACTTGCTGAAAGAAACGTTCCCGTTCAATGACGTGCCTTATGCCGCTGCAATTGAAGACGGCAAGGTATTGCGGCGATACACGATGATTGATCTCGAAGAACCGGAGATGGGCCGCAGCTTGCGGGAACTCGGAATCGTCAACTAGAAGCTATGAGCCGGTGCTGGCGTAGTTATTGACGCCGCGGTTCCACAGTACCACCGCTGCAGCTAGGAAAGCGGCAGCCACCAACGGCATCGCCAAGAAATAGTGGGCGTATTCGTCGTGGCCCAGAAACTGGGCGGACGGATAGAAAGCGGCGAAGCCGAAAGGCACGACCCAACTCAGCAATACCTTAATGAGCGGGTTATAGATGTCCAGCGGGTAGCGTCCAAATGCAAGCAGATTGTAGATCGGCGGGATGATGCCGATGCGGTCTTCCACCCAGAACGAGACGCAGGTGAGCAGTAAGAATACCGCGAAGTAGATGACGAAGCCGCAGGCGGCGGCGCCGATTCCGGCGGCGATCGCCAGCGGGCTGAAACTGAGGTCGAGACGAAGCCCCGTGTAAACGACGAGCGCAACGCCTACCACGGCATCGCTGAGAGCTTCTAGCCGAAACTGTTCGCTCATCACCTGGAACAGGGAGTGGACGGGCCGCAGCAAGACGCGGTCAAATTTCCCTTCGATGATGTAGAGCTGCCCGAAGTAATAAAGATTGACGCTGATCGTGTTGAACAGGGCGAGCGGCACGAGACCGAACCCGTAGAGGAATAGGATTTCGTCGAAACTCCAACCGGCGACGGAGTGGTCGCGGTTGAACAGGATGAATACGAGGGCGAGGCCGAGGCCGGTGGCGACGAGGGTCGTTGCCACCGAGACGATGAGATCGGCGCGGTATTCCAGACGAACTTTGCAGTACTGCATGAAGTACTGCCCCAAGAGGCGCAGGTAGCGTCGCACAGACTCATTGTGCTTCATCGACTCTAGAGCCAGGATTGAGCCTGGACGACATCGTCGACGGAGCCTTCCGCGACGATGCGGCCCCGCTCGAAGAAAACGGCTCTTTGAGCGAGGGCTCTGGCCAAGGATATGTCGTGAGTGACGATAATCTTCGCTTGGGGCAAGGCTTGCAGCGTTTCGATGAGGTGGGCTCGAGCAGGAGGATCCAGAAACGTAGCCGGCTCGTCGAGCAAGATGATCTTGGGCTCCATGGCCAGGATGCCGGCTAGGGCAGCAAGCCGTTTCTGCCCCGCGCTGAGGTGGTGCGGAGCGCGCTCCTGCAGTCCGACTAGGCCGACGGTCGCGAGTGCTCGGCGAACGCGCCGGCGTACTTCTTGTTCCTCATAACCTGCGTTGGCTGGACCGAAAGCTATATCTTCGGCGACGGTGGGCATAAACAACTGGTCGTTGGAGTCTTGGAAAAGAAGCCCGATTTGGCTCCGAGCGAAAGCGATGTTCGCGCCATCCAGCGGCCGTCCAATAACCTCGACGCGTCCCAGCCCGCTAAGCAGTCCGATGAGAATGTGCAGGAAAGTGGTCTTGCCGGCGCCGTTTGGTCCCAGCAAGGCGATGGTTTCACCTTCGTGCAGCCGGAAGTCGACGCCGGCAAGGGCTTCGGCTCCGTCGGGGTACCGAAAGCGGAGATCCTCGACCTCCAATAAAGGGGGCTTGTCCATCTTTTCGTCGAGCCTATAAGAATCACATGGTTTGGCCGATAGGTGCCAAAAGAGTCGTAAGGAACGAGACCGCCATGGCATTACCCCAATCGACCGCTCCGTCTTTGAGCCAGCCGCCGGCGGATGCCTCGACGCAACCCTGGGCCATCAAGAATCTGCCGCCCTTTCCGGCGGTAGCGCTTCAACTGATGGGGTTGTTGGACTGCGACGTTCCGGTCAAGGATGTGGTCAAGTTGTTGCGGATGGATCCAGCCCTTGCGGCGGAAATCCTGCGGGTCTCGAACTCGCCGCTCTATGGACTGAGCCGACACGTCGATAGCGTGTCGCACGCCGTGGTGGTGCTGGGTGGGGATGCAGTGAAGCGGCTGGCGCTTACGGTTGCGCTCGGCCGGTTCACGCATAATCTTATGAAGCACAAGGGGCTCCGGCGTTGTTGGGATCACAGCGTGGCCTGCGCCCTGATAGCCGAGGATCTGGCCGAGTTTGCCGGCCAAGGCAAGGCCCGCGCCTATACGGCTGGTCTGCTTCACGACGTGGGACGGTTAGCGTTGCTGGCGTGCTATCCGGATGAGTATGAAACTTTGCTCGCAGCGGCGCCGGCGAACGATTTTGACTTCCGAACGACGGAGAAGAAGTTGTTTGGGATTGACCATTGCAGCGCCGGGCACTGGCTGTCCAAAAGCTGGAATCTTCCGGCTGACATGACCGAGGCCATCGCGAGCCATCACGAAGAGGGACTCGCGAAAGGCAGCCTCCCTTCGCTCATCGCCGTTTCCGACAACCTCGCGGCCGCTCTTGGTTACGGAACCGTGGAACTCAAAAACAAAACTGAGTTGCCCGATGTGATCGCTCAACTAGGGGCTGATGACGCCGATGCCGCACTCAAAAAGACCGAAGCTCTTTCCGGCCGAATCGCCGAGGCGTTAGCCGTCATTAGCTCTCACCGATAGCCGAGTGCAGGCTGTACCTGCTGCATTAGTAAAACTGATAGTGAGGAGTCGTTGACTTTCTCTGCTATTATGTTGCTCTAAGTCTCCATCAAGCAAAACCGCGCATTCCGCCGGACGCCTGGCTCAGTACGGCCAGGAACCGGAGGGTCCCGCCGGTATCGGAACAACCGACGGGGTAGATTCCGGGCTGCTAGCGCGACTGGGAGAAACAGAATATGTCTCGATATGGACTGCCGCCGAAGCAGGGCCTTTACGACCCTTGCTTTGAGCACGACGCGTGCGGTATCGGCTTCGTCGCCGATATTCAAGGACGTGCGAGCCACAAGATCATCGACCAAGGCGTCCAGGTTCTAGTAAACCTGGAACATCGCGGCGCCTGCGGCTGCGATCCCGATACAGGGGATGGCGCGGGACTGTTGATCCAGATACCGCATGAGTTCTTCAAGAAACAGACCGCGGCGCTTGGTTTTGAACTCCCCGAGGCGGGCGTCTACGGAGTGGGCATGCTCTTTCTGTCCAAGGACAGGGAGGATCGCCTCCACGCGCGCCGGATGGTGCAGCAGATTGTCCAAGAAGAAGGACAACGTGTCTTGGGCTGGCGCGAGGCCCCCGTCGACTCGTCGGCGATCGGTTGGCTAGCGAGGGAGTCGGAGCCGGCGATCGAACAAGTATTCATCGGGCGCGGCGACGGCTACGAAAGCCTCTCGGCGGACAGCTGGGAACGCAAGCTCTATGTGATTCGCAAGCGTACGATGGCGGCATCCGTCGAGCAGCAGCTAGCGCGGTTTTATCCGGCCACAATGTCCGCCCGGACCATTGTCTACAAGGGGTTGTTGATTGCCCCGCAGATCCAGAAATATTACCTCGACCTCAACGATCCGGATTTCAAGTCGGCGATCGCTTTGGTTCATCAACGCTTTTCGACGAATACATTCCCGACCTGGGAGCGCGCTCAGCCTTTCCGCTACCTGGCGCATAACGGCGAAATCAATACCGTCCGCGGTAACGCGAACTGGATGCGGGCGAGAGAGGCGACGTTTGAGTCTGAGTTGTTCGGCGCCGACCTGGACAAGCTGAAGCCGATCATCGACATGGACGGCTCGGACTCAACGATGGCCGACAACGCGCTGGAAGTTTTGATCCAGGGCGGCAGGACGCCGGCGCACGCGCTCGCGATGATGATCCCCGAGGCCTGGAGTTCTCACGACCTCATGCCGGACGACAAGAAGGCCTTTTACGAGTATCACGCCACGATGATGGAGCCGTGGGACGGACCGGCGTCCATCGTTTTTACCGATGGCCGATTCGTGGGCGGGAACTTGGACCGGAACGGGCTGCGACCTTCACGGTATTGGGTGACGCACGACGACTTGGTCGTGCTGGCCTCCGAGACCGGGGTCATAGCGGAAATTGAACCCGAGCAGGTTCGGCAAAAAGGCCGATTGCAGCCCGGCCGCATGTTCCTCGTCGATACGCTCGAGGGGCGAATCATCGGCGATGAAGAGATTAAGCGGCAGTTAGCGGCTAGAAAGCCCTACGGGCAGTGGCTGGACAGGCAAATGCTCGATGTATCAGACATGCGGGCGCCCAAACAGGTCAGCGAGACGGACTTCGACACGCTGATTGAAAGGCAGAGGGCCTTCGGCTACACCTTGGAGGACATCCGGGTGCTGCTCGCTCCCATGGCGGAGAAGGGTCAGGAGCCGATTGGATCGATGGGCGTGGACGTGCCGTTGGCGTGTCTGTCGGACCACTCCCAGCTGCTGTTCAACTACTTTAAGCAACTGTTCGCGCAAGTCACGAATCCGGCCGTGGATCCGATCCGCGAAGAGCTGGTGATGTCGACCTATGTCTACATTGGCCCGCAAGGCAACCTGTTTGACGAGCAGGAAAGCCACGCTCATGTAGTCCGAGCAAAGTCGCCCGTGCTGACGAATGAGCAGTTGGAGAAGCTGCGTGAAGTCGGCGAGCCCGAGCAGGGCAACATGCGCTTCGGCGCCAAGACTTTGAAGACGTTGTTCCCGGCGGCCGACGGCGCGAAGGGACTGGAACGGGCGCTGCAGCGGCTCTGCGAAGAGGCTGACGAAGCAGCCCGCGCCGGCTACGGCATTCTTATCCTGTCCGATCGGGGAATGGATAAAGAGCAGGCGGGGATTCCCAGCCTCTTGGCTACCGCGGCGGTACACCACTATCTGATCCGCAAGGCAAACCGCGGTAAGGTCGGCATCGTCGCGGAAACAGGTGAAGCGCGCGAAGTCATGCACTTCTGCTTGCTGATCGGGTACGGCGCCAACGCGGTCAACCCTTACCTCGCTTACGAGAGCCTGGAGGATTTGCATCGAGCGGATCAGCTTTCGCCGAATCTTAGCCTTGAAAAAGCCGTTGAGAACTACCGCGGCGCGATCAAGAAGGGTCTGCTGAAGACGATGTCCAAGATGGGCATTTCGACCGTGCAGTCCTATCTAGGAGCGCAGATCTTTGAGGCCGTGGGACTCAACCGGCACGTGATTGACCGCTACTTTACGGGTACGGCTTCGCAGATCGAAGGCGTCGGGATGGATGTGATCGCGCAAGAGACGTTGGAGCGTCACCGGCGGGCGTATCTGCCGGTAACGGATTCCGATATCAATTTGGATGTGGGCGGCAAGTATCATTTCCGGGTGCGCGGCGAAAAGCATCTGCTCAACCCGCAGACGGTTTCGAAGTTGCAGCACGCGGTTCAGCAGAATCGGTACTCGACGTACGAAGAGTATGCCGACTTGATCAACGGCTCCAATCGGGAGCTTTGCACGCTGAGGGGACTGTTTGATTTCAAGTACGCGAGCGAGCCCGTTCCGCTAGAGGAAGTGGAGCCCGCAAGCGAAATCGTGAAGCGGTTTTGCACGGGAGCGATGAGCTTCGGGTCGATCTCGA
>CAMPKL010000081.1 GCA_946887065.1 uncultured Bryobacterales bacterium | reverse complement strand
TTGAACCGCCGACGCCAGCCTTTTCAGGGCTGCGCTCTACCAACTGAGCTATCTGGCCAGAACTTCCACGATAGCGGCTCATTCGGCGCACTGTCAACGCGCGCGCAACGCCCCACGTTCCCTAGAATGAAGCATGCAATGGACTCGCCGCGAGTGGACCCTAGCCGTCGCCGGAGCCGCCGCCTCTTGCAACCAAGCGCCTCAAGCGGAAGAGGCTGCGACCGCCATGACGCCCGAAGAATTGCTCGCTCAGTCGTACGTCATTGATCTGCACTGCGATACGCCGGACCGGCTAGCGTCGGACTCATTTGACCTCGGTGAAGACTACCCCTACGGGCAAGTCGACATCCCCAAGATGCGCAGGGGCGGCGTCAGCGGCGTGTTCTTCGCGGTCTATAATTCCGGCGCGCGCGGAGCGACGCCCGAGAAGTTCGAAGAAGCGCTGAAGATTATCGAGTTGGTCAGGACGCAGGTCGCCCAACATCCCGGCGACCTGGTCTTCGCGACTTCGGCGGATGGAATCGTTGAGGCCAAGCAAGCGGGCAAGATCGCCATCCTGATGGGCGTCGAGGGCGGCCACATGATCGACTCGAGTCTCGATCACCTTCGCCATCTCCATGAACTCGGCGCACGCTACATGACGCTTACGCACGGCGTTCACCTGCCCTGGGCGGGCTCGTCGGGAGACAAGCCGGAGGAGGACCCGGGCCTGACCGACTTCGGCCGGGAGGTCGTCGCGGAGATGAATCGTTTGGGGATGATGGTCGACGTTTCGCACATCTCCGACAAGACCTTCGCCGGGGTGATGGAGGCAGCCAAGGCTCCGATGATCGCTTCGCACTCTTCCTGCCGGGCGCTTGCCGACCACCCTCGCAATATGACCGACGACATGATCAAGGCGGTTGCCGGCCGGGGCGGCGTGGTGCACATCAACTTTTACAACGCCTTTCTCGACGCGGATTACCGCAGCCGTTCGGCCGCTTATAAGGAGCCGGATGAGCGGCCCGAAAACGAGGCCGTCGAAGCGCGTTGGGCCAGCCGCATGCGCAAGTTGGAAACACTTGGACGTACTCCGTTCTCGGTTTTACTCGACCATTTCGAACATGCCGCCAAGGTCGGCGGCGTTGATCACGTCGGTCTCGGCTCCGACTTTGACGGAGTGACGGAAGAATTGCCTACAGGCATGGAAGACATTTCCAAGATTCCCAACCTGATCCCGGGACTTCGAGAGAGAGGTTTCTCCGACGACGCTATCGTCAAGATGCTCGGAGGAAATACACTACGCGTGATGCGCGAAGTGGAAGCGCACGCCCATGCCGGCAAAGAATCTGCTTAGTCCTCGCGTCCTTCCCGGTCTGGTCGTTGCCGCGGCAGGAATCATCCTGCTGCTCAATAGCTTCGACATCGTCAGCTTGGGAGGCTTGGCGCGCTTCTGGCCCTTGCTGCTAGTGGCCTTGGGAGCGCATCTGGCGATCGAGGGCGGTAATCGCGTCTTTGGATCGATTTTGGCCGCGGTAGGCATCGCGCTGCAGCTCGATAACCTCGGGATGTTGACGATCAACATTCGTGACGTGATGCGATTGTGGCCAGTGTTGCTGATCGCGCTCGGCGCGCAGATGTTGATTCGGCCAAAGGGCAAGGATAATTCCGTAGGCGGAATTATCCTGCTGTCGCTTGGCGCATACTTTCTGGCAAGAAACTTCGGCATGATCGACTTCGGCATCCAGCAACTTTGGCCGATTGCGGTCATCGCCGCCGGCGTCGCGATGTTGCGCAAGGCGATGGCCCGCGCTTAAGCCAGGATCTCGGTAACGACCCGCGCGGGGAACTGATCCGTCACGCGATCCTTCAAGCCCGAACGCTCGATGAACAGGTCGCGGTAGTTGAGGCCCAGCTGATTGAGGATGGTCGCGTGGTAATCATGCACGCTGACGCGATCCTCGACGGCTTTGAAACCGATGTCGTCGGTGGCCCCAAAAGCGGTTCCGCCCTTGATGCCGCCGCCTGCCATCCACACGCTGAAACCGTGCGGGTTGTGGTCGCGGCCGGCGGCAGCGGTTTCGCCCTGCGTCATCGGCAAGCGCCCGAACTCGCCGCTATAGACGACCAGCGTTTCATCAAGCAACCCACGCTGCTTGAGGTCCTTTAGCAGGGCGGCGATCGGCTTGTCGGTCTTGCCGCAGGCGTAGTCCAGGCTCTTCTCTAAGTTCGCGTGCGTGTCGAAGATCTGCTGCTCGATGTAAAGCTGCACAAACCGCACGCCGCGTTCCACCAAACGTCGCGCCATCAGGCAGCGCCGGCCATAGGAGTCGGTCGGCTCGGCGCCGATGCCGTAGGCCTCGCGGGTCGCTTCGGTCTCTTTGTTGAGATCGAGGGCGTCGGACGCCTCAAGTTGCATGTTGGCGGCGAGTTCGTAGCTTGAGATGCGTGCATCGAGTTCCGGCTGGTAGGGCCGTTGCTTGCGGTGTGCTTCGTCCAGGCGCCGCAGCAGCGAGCGTTCCGCCTCGACCAGAGGCGTCGGGATCTCAGGGCGGGACTGCAGGTTCAAGACCGGCGCGCCTTCTGTGCGGAAGCGCGTCCCTTGATAGATAGGAGGCAGATAAGCGGACTGCCAGTTGGAGATGCCATTAATGGGCAAGCCCTTTGGATCGTCCAGCACGACATAGGCGGGCAGGTTTCTGTTTTCGCTTCCAAGTCCGTAGGCTATCCAGGCGCCCATGGTTGGACGAGTCGCGACCGTGCGGCCGCTGTGTATCAAGAACAGAGCGGGTTCGTGATTGGCGTGCTCCCCGTACATCGAGCGAATGACGGCGATGTCGTCGGCGCATTCGGCAAGGTGCGGCAGCCGATCAGAGATCATCACTCCCGACCTGCCGCGCGGCTTGAACTCATATGGAGACGGGAAGAGTACGCCCGCACTCTGGCCATTCGATATCGCGAAGGCCAGCTCGCGGGACGGCAACGTCCCGGCGAGGCGCTGCAACGTCGGCTTGGGGTCGAACAAATCAACCGGACTGGGCCCGCCGTTCATGAACAAGTGGATGACCGACTTCGCCTTCGCCGGAAAGTGCGGCTGCTTCGGCGTCAGGTCGAACATGCGCTCTTCTTGGGCGCGCAGGTCCCCCGGCGAAAACAGATCGGCGCCCAGCAACGAAGCCAAAGCGGCGCCGTGCAGGCCATTGGTCATGGAGGAGAAGAACTCGCGGCGTGATGGTTTATTCATGGCGTTCTTTCCTCTTAGTCGATGAAGCTGAATTCCGCCGAGTTCAGCAGCGCGTGACTGTAATTCGCCACGGCAAGCCATTTCGCAGTCGACGCTCGAGGGGACGGTTCGGCGTCAGCCTCCAGCCGGGCAGGCCAGCCCTTCTCGAATTCCTCGATCGCTTGCAAACCGATCTCGCGTTCTTCCTCGGTCGGCAGTCGAGTGAACGCACGCAGGTAGATCAGTTCTACCGCTCGCTCCAAGCTGCCGTCCGCTTCGTCAAGGACTCGGCCGGCCATGTACCTCGATAGGTCCCAGGTCATCGATCCGTTCATCATGTGCAGCGCTTGTGTCGCTACGTTGGACATCCGCCGCTCGGGGCAGTTTGGCGTCATGGGCGGTTGATCAAAAGCATCCATCAACGAAACGGGCGTCTGCCGGCGTCGCAGTACGTAGATGCTTCTTCGGTAACCGGCTGCATCGGGCTCGACGATCACTTCCTTGTCGTCGGTGATTGCCGGTTCGGTCGGGGCGCCGTAGGTCTGATCGTGGAACCGCCCTGCCGCTTGTATGAGTGAGTCGTAAAGCGTCTCCGCATCCATTCGCCGCAATCTCATCCGGGACAGCAATTCGTTGTCCGGATCAACTCTGCGGGCGGCTTCGGACAGTTGCGAACTCTGCCGATAGGCTTGAGAAGTCGTCATCAGCCGGTGCATGTGTTTCATGCTCCAGCCGCTAGCGACGAATTCCGTCGCCAGCCAGTCCAAGAGTTCCGGGTGGGTCGGAGCCACGCCGGATCGGCCAAAGTTATCCACGGTAGGGACGATGCCCCGACCAAAATGCCGCAGCCAAAGTTGATTCACGGCAACACGTGCCGTCAGCGGATGGTTGGGCTGAGTCAACCAGCGAGCCAGGGCCAAGCGTCTGCCCGTGGCGCCCTCGAACGGCGTGACTACCTTATAAGGCTCTAGCGCGGGATTCTCAAAAACCCTCGGCACGCCCGGCTCGACGGGGTCCCCGAAATTGATCGGGTCCCCGCGAAGCAGCATGTAGGCGACCGACGGTTCCCGGTTGTCGTTCATGATGCGGACGACAGGTTCCGGTTTCAGCTGCTCACGAGCCTTCTGCAATTCCTTTTGAGGGTCATCGATCTTTTCAGCCAACTCGGGAAATTTGCGCCGCAGAGCGCCTAGGGATACATCCAGCGCCTCTTTGTGGTCGTCGAGCAATTTCTGCTGCGCTTCGTTGCGCTCGTCCTCCGGCGTGTCGACTGCCATCCGCGCCTCCGACCGCAACTCTTCCGGCAGACTCGCTAGACCGGCTTCGAGCGCTTGGGAACGGAAGGGCGCCACGGCCGATTCGACGATCTTTTCAAGCTTCTCGACCTCGACCTTGAGGGGCGCGTTGTGTTCCCCGACGGCTTTCCATTCCTGTTCCGTACCGAGTTTCAGCCGCCGGTCTTTCGGAATCTTCCATTCATAGGGATCATAAGCGGCTTGGAGAATGGCGCTCAGACGATAGTAGTCGCGTTGCGGGATGGGGTCGTATTTGTGATCGTGGCAGCGGGCGCAGCCCACGGTCACGCCCATCACTCCCGACGTGAGCACCACTAACTCCTGCGCCACGACTTCCACCCTCTCGGCCAACAGCCCGGCCTCGTAGGATGCTGTCGGGTCTGGTCCCGTCCGCAGGAATCCGGTGGCGGCCAACCGATCGATGACCTCTTGGCCCGCTGTACCGTCCGCTTGCTTCCAGTCGTCCGACATTTCGTCGCCCGCGATCTGCTCGGTCAAGAACTGCGCGTAAGACTTGTCCGCGTTGAGCGAGCGAATCACGTAATCCCGATAGCGATACGCATAGGGACGCACGGGGTCATGCTGGCCGAAACCCTCGGAGTCCGCATAGCCGGCCAGATCGAGCCAGTGCTGACCCCAACGCTCTCCGTAGTGCGGCGACGCTAGCAGGCGATCCACCAGGCGTTCGTAGGCATCCGGCGCTTGGTCCGCCATGTAGGCGGCCGCCTCATCCGCTGTCGGCGGTAGCCCGGTCAAGTCCAGCGAGACTCGCCGCATCAGCGCCAACCGGTCCGCTTCATCCGAATAGGAAAGGCCTTTCGACTCAAGTCGACGCAGGACAAACGCATCAATCGGATTCCGGACTTGATCGCGATGAGCAACGTCCGGCACGGCCGGCCGCACGGGCGGCTGGAACGCCCAAAACTCCTTGTCGGCCTCGGCCACGTGATCGGCGCTGTCATCGACGGCTTGCGGACCCGGAGCGCCTGCTGCGATCCACGTTCGTATCTTTTCTTGCTCACTCCCGGTGACAAGCTCGATGGCCAGCAATTTGGCCATTCTCTGGGGAGGCATTACGCCATCGGCTATGTGACGGTAGATCAGGCTTTCCTCCGGCTTCCCAGGGACCAAGCCCGGACCGGAATTGCCGCCTTTGAGGCGACTCTCCCGCGTACGCATATCAAGACCGCCGCGCTGTTCTTCCGCGCCATGACAACGCACGCACCGGGCTTGGAAGATTGCGCGAACATCGTGCTCGGTGACGTCCCCGGCACTCGCCTTGAGATCCTCCTTAGCCGCCAGCGTTTTGTCGATCCAGGTTCGAAGGATGTCGATTTGCGCTTGCGCCAACTTGGCTGGGCCAGGGGGCATCTGTCCCGTGACTACCTTATCCATCAGCAGACTTTCGGCCGACTTCCCCGGAACCACCGCAGGACCCGACACGCCGCCCTTGAGGATGGTCTCTTCGGTGCGCAAGTCCAGCCCCGCCTGCGCCGCCTCCGCGTGACAGACGGTGCAGTTCGCCGCCAAAATCGGCGCGACGTCGTCCTGAAACGTAGGCAGAGCCTCTTGGGCGAAGAGATCGCCGGCGCTGGCTGCGGCAAGAACGAAGAGGTAGAAGATGCAGCGGCGAAGTGGTTGCATGGCTTGGATTTCCCCCAGGTCGGCGCCCATTATTGTAAGCCCTGGTGTTGGCCGGTCCCGAGACGAAAACCGCCTCCACGCGCTACAATATTGGAGACTGTGAAAGCAGGCGAGGCCGCGCATCCGCCCGGCCTCGGTTCAATTCCAGGCCACGATAGCTCAGTTGGTAGAGCAGCGGTTTCGTAAACCGCAGGTCGTCGGTTCAAGTCCGACTCGTGGCTCCACTTCCCGCCGGATTTGTCGCGGGATCAGGCGCATGCGGTTTGCGCGAAGATGTCCCGAATCCTGCTGATATGGGACGCCATGTCGTAACGGGCTCGGACTGCGTCTACCGCTTCGGCGGACACGGCCCTTTCGGGAAATGCCTGTCCGGAGGCAACTTGATGCAAACAATCGAAGAGGGCATCTTCGTCGTTGTTGGGGAATTTCAATCCGCTCACGCCTTCTTCCACGATCTCGCCGAGGCCGCCTGATGCGCTGCAAAGTACCGGCGTTCCCCGAACGATCGCCTCGGCTGCCACCAGGCCATGCGGCTCGGCCCATAGCGAGGGTACGACCGCGGCCCAGGCCCCGCTCAGCGGTTCATCTAATTGTTCGGGAGACAGCCATCCGAGAAATTCCACGGCGCCGCCGATACCCGAGTTTGCCGCCAGCGCTTCCAGCGACGCTCGCTCCGCTCCCTCGCCGGCGATCTTCAGCCGAGCGCTCGGGAATTGCCGGCTGAGCCGGTGAAAAGCCCGAATCAGCAGACCCACTCCCTTCTCCGGAGACAGCCGGCCGAAATACAAAAATGTGGGCTCCGGAGCCGGATTGCGTAGAAATCCCGGCGCCGGAACCGGTACGGGCAACGCGACGACTTCCGATTGCAAGCCCTCTTGCAGCAGACTTCGCCTTACCCACTCGCTGCAGGCTATGACCCGATCCACCCGCCGGAGCGCGGAACGAATCAGCGCATAGCGGGCCTGATCGCGCAGCCAATGCGGAACGCTCAGGCATCCAGACTGATAGCAGATCCTGCCCGCGTTCGAGGCGCATAGGCGACCGTCGGGAAGCAGTTTGAAACCGAGCGGGCAAACAACCTTGTAGTCGGACACGAACAATACGGTCGGCACGTCGCCGAGGGCAAGCAGCGCCGCGGGCGAGAGATGGTGGGCGAACATGTTTACCCACACGACATCGGGGCGGAACTCGCGAATTGCCCTGCTGACCGTGCGGGCCGCAAAAGGATTGGCGATTTGAAGCAGTGTCTGCGCGGCAATTTGCTCCGTGCCGTAGGCGACGTAGTCGGCTGAGCCGTCGCCGGCGGTTCCCGCGCTGCTGGTCAACAGGCGGACCTCGTCGCCGGCAGCGCGCAAGCCGTCGCGCAACCAGGCAGCATAGGCTTCGGCCCCGCCGCGCCCGCGATTCCAATCGATGATCAGCAGCACGCGCATGATCACCCGAGCAGCTTAACTGACTGTTTCGTCCTTACCGATTCCTCGGCGCCAAGTACGATTTGCAAACTCCGCAAGCCGTCCGCAAGCGATGCGCCGCATGATCGTTTGCCTTGAATACCGTCTACGAACTCCCTCAGGGCGACCCGGTAGGACGGCTCGTAAGAGGGGCTGGCCAAGCGTCGCATGCGCCACCAAGCGACGTCCCTGTTGGGCGGAACGACCACGCTGCGGACTCCGTAACCCCAGCGACGGGCTAGACGCAAGTCGAGGGCAGGACGGTGGCGGTCAACGCGCAAGGTTCCTGACTCTCCAAGAAACTCCATGAAGTCCGAGCGACCGGCCCGGAACGAGAAATAGCTCTGCGCCGTCGCGCCTCGACTCATCTGGAGGTGCACTCGCGCCTCATCGTCTTCGGTCGAGATCGAATTGATTTGCGCTTCGACCGCAGTCACCTCGTCGTCCAGAAACCAGCGCAACAAATCTGCATGGTGCGAAAACAGGTCAAGTAACACCCCGCCGCCCGTCGAGCGGAGCCGCTTCCAATGCGGCATCGTCCCGGTCTCGATGGGTTCGGTGAACGCCGTCAGAACCGATCTGACATTTCCAATGGCGCCGCTTGATATCAGCTCTTTCGCTTGAACAAAGAGCGGATGGCAGCGCCGATTCAATCCCGCCGCGGCATGGACTCCGGATTCCTCGACGGCCGCAAGCAGTTGGGCGCCTTCCTCCGCGGTGATTGCGATCGGCTTTTCCAAGTAAAGGTGTTTCCGAGCGCGAGCGGCGGCTAGGCCAAGTTGCGCATGCAACTGCGTGGGCGCGCTGATGATCACGGCATCGATATCCGCTTGCGCCAGCAGTTCATCGCTCTCCGCATAGGTTCGTACCCCCGCCAACTTCGCGGCGCGTTCTCGCGCGGCAGGATCGGGGTCTGAGGCGGCAAGCAGTTGCACGCCGGGAATGGATCGTAGCTCCCGCAGATGAGACCAGTAAGCGATCACGCCGCAGCCGATGACGCCGACTCGAACGTTTGAGCCGGAACTGCTCATGCGGAAACGTTGCGAGCGTATTTGAGCTTGTGCATTTCGCAGCTATGCATGGCACGAGCCGCCCGCTTCGTCAACAAGCCCGCGTAGCCGAATGCCTCCCCTGCGGCGCGCAGCACCAAGCCAACCACGATCGCGGGCAGCGTTCCGAGAGGAAGCGTTTGGTTTCGTGCGGACTGTCTAATGCCGGACGAAAGTCTCCGCAGCAGTACAAGAGGAATCAGAAAGGGCCCTCCTGCATAAACCACGCGCTTCGTCAGCGGCCATTGCCGCGACCGGTTGGTAGCGATAAGGTTGCCGACGAAAAATCTATTCAGGAACCAGGGCCCGAAGCTTGTGATGTTTGCATGGCCGATGCGGGCCTGCGGTTCAAATAGAACGCCTTGACGATTCGCGGCCAATGCCAGAGCCAGTTCGTCCGTCTGGCCCAACGCGAACCGCAGCCGATCGCCCAGAGCCAACAAGACCTCACTCTGAAACGCGGCGTTGTATACCGGCGCATCTTGGAGGCGGCCCGCGGGAAGGCCCGGAGCCCAGCGGCCGTAATCCAAGATGCATCCGGACCAACTCAAGGCTCCGTGCGGGTTCGCATTATGAACCGAGGGGACAACGCAAGCCCAGTTCGATTCCTGAAAGGCGTCGAGAATCAATTCGGCCATGTTCGGCGCCGGGAATGAGTGGGTCTCTCCGATGAAAACGATCGGAGCCGAGCTGGCGCGAACTCCGGCGGCCCGGGCGACGGCGAGGTCGTCAACGGAATCTTCTACAACCGTTGTCTTGGCGAAGGGACTGTCTCCGGCCAGGTTGGAGTGCATCGACTTCGCGTCAGGCGTAACGAGAACGACTTCCAATTTCTGCTTGACGGTTTGTTTGGATAAGCAGCGAATCACCGGGCGGATCGTGGCATAGCTGTCGGTAGCCAGAACAATGGACATGCGCGGAGCTATCGACATGGCAATTCCTCGTCCATCCATGCAGCTAGGCCATACGGCCCGCGTACTTCAACTTGTGTACCTCGTACTCGTGCATCGCTTTCTCAGCGGCGTCGACGGGCCATCCCGCGTAGCCTGCCATCTCGCCCAACGACTTGATGCTCATCCCGATTGCAATCCAGAAAAGTACGGAGATAGGGAGTCTCTTCGCGTTCACGGTCCGGCGGACGCCCGGCAGCACGCGCGCGATGAACACCAGCGGGAGTAATGGCGATCCGCACAAATAGACTATCCTCCGGCCAAGCGACCAGCGGCCGGCACGATGATTCGCGATAAGCAATCCCGCCAGAATTCGTTCGCGGATCCAGTGCCCCAAGGGCGCCACGTTGACGTGGTCGAGACGTGCGCCCGGTTCGAGGGACGCTCGGTGACCGGCTGCGTGAAACGCCACCGACCACTCGTCCCCGTGCGCGAGCGCCGGCGCGAGTCGATCTCCCAGGGTCATCAAGGCATCGCGCCGGACGCCGACATTGTAAATGGGAAAT
>CAMPKL010000080.1 GCA_946887065.1 uncultured Bryobacterales bacterium | reverse complement strand
CGGATATTACATGCGTACGCAGGACTTCGGCTGTCAGTTCGGGCCCTGGACGCAGGATCAGCATGGCCTGACGATCTACACCCGCATGGAGACTCAAAACATGCCCGCCTTTCGGCCGGAGCCCTCGATGCCCCCGGAGTTAGCGGTCCGCAAGTGGGCGCTGGTCTATTACGAACGCGACAAGTTAATGGATCCGGAGCGGTTCTGGCAACAGTACGGCAAGGAGGTCTTCGATGCGCTCAAGGAGGAGATTCGCGAAGACAAGCAGGTCAAGGACACTGCGGTTCGCATCACCTCGGGCGCATCGAGCGATGCCGAGAAGGTACAACGCTTGCGAGAGTTTTGCTTCACTGAGATCCGTTCGCTGAGCGGCGATCGTTCGGATGTGACGGCGGAGGAGCGGGCCAATGCAACGCAAAACAAGAAGCCCTCCGATACGTTGAGCCGCGGCATGGGCACGGGCCGCGACATCAATATGTTGCTTGTGGCGCTGGCGAGTGCGGCCGGAGTCGAAGCGCGGCCGGCGGTGGTCTCTGACCGCTCCGAGACGTTCTTCAATATCAACTTCTTAAATCCGTATTTTCTGGACGATCTGATCGCGGCCACCAGGGTAGACGGGACATGGGAGTTCCATGACTTATCTAATCCGTATCTGGAGCCGGGAATGCTGCGTTGGAGCCACGAGGGCGTCGCGGCTTTGATCACGGATGCCAAGCCGAAGTCGGTGGAATGGGTGCAGACGGCGATTGCAGAGCCGGCTCGCAGCAGGTCCCTGCGGGAAGGTACGTTCACGCTTGAGCCGGATGGAACCCTGGTCGGCGAGGTAACCCACACCTACACCGGACACCGCGGAGTAGACGCCAAGCGGATCTATGACGGGCTCTCAGAGCGCGAGCGCATCGATCGCGTCGAAGATCTGTTGACCAGCCGGCTTGCTGGCGCGCAAGTAACGGACATCGCGATTCGCAACGCCGATTCGCGGGAGGGCATCTTCGGATACTCCTACTCGATTCGCGTCCCAGGATACGCAGCAGGGACCGGCCAACGGTTGTTCATCCAGCCGAACTACGGAATGAAGAACGCGAATCCGCGCTTCGCGGTTAATGATCGCGAACAAGACATCTACTTCGATTATCCCTGGACGGAGACGGATCGATACACGATCAGCCTTCCTGACGATTTCCAATTGGAGACGCCTGACACTCCGAAATCCTTCCGCGCCCAAGACGTGGGCTCGTACGGGATACAGCTTTCTCACCAGGACGGCGTCACCTTCAGCTACGAGCGCAACTTCACATGGGGCGGAGGCGGCGCGGTGATCTTCCCGCGGGACGCTTATCCGCAGGTGAAGGCTATCTTCGACAACCAGCACCAGAACGACCAGCACATGCTGACGGCGCGGCGGAGGCAGTGAACTCCGTGCCGCGCCTATGCCTCGCTGCTTGGACCCTCGTCTTTTCAGGGCTTGTCTTCGGCGCGGATTCGCCGCCGGAATGGTTGAAGGAAGTCGCTTCGCGACAGATTCCAGATTACGAATCGGACGTCGAGGCTGTGGTTTTGCTGGACGACGAGACCGTGCGCATCGACGGCGCCGGAAGGGTGACAGTGTCCCGGCGCGGCGCCATTCGCGTGCTGCAACGCGGCGGAGACAGGCGCGCCGCAGAACGGATCGTCTACACCACGGACACGGACCGCGTGCGTCAGCTTGAGGGCTGGATCGTTTTTCCCTCGGGCGGGCATAAAGCGCTGGACAAGAAGGACATCATTGAAGCCTCGTTGTCGAACAACAACTTCTACGACGAGGCGCGGATACAGATGCTTTCGGCCGAAGGCCAGGCAGACCCCGGCTCGGTTTTCGGCTTCGAGTCCATACTGGAGCGGCGTTCAATTTTTGCGCAGTTCGTGTACGGCTTCCAAAGTGACTTGCCGGCGCTGACCGCCCGCTTCACGATGGACCTACCGCCGGGCGGGACCGCGCAGGCGGCGACCCTAAACGCGCCGCCGATTGAACCTCTGGTGCAGGGCTCGCGCTACACCTGGGAACTACGAGATCTTGCTCCCATTCGCCGCGAGGCGGCGAGTCCGACCTTTTCGGCGCTGGCGCCGCGCTTGGCCGCTACGTATTTTCCGCCGCCCGGCGCCAGCGCTGAAATGAGCTTCGCGGAATGGAGCACGGTCGGCGCATGGCTCAATGACCGAAGTGCTCCGGGCATGGAACCCGACGCCGTGGTCGCCCAAAAGGCGCAGGAACTGACCGCAGACGCCGGCGGCGCTTGGGAGAAGGTAAGGACAATCGCCGAGTTCGTGCAGGGCGTGACCTATGTTTCGATCCAGATCGGGACGGGACGCGGCGGCGGCTACACGCCGCACCCGGCGCCGCAAGTTCTGCGGAATCTCTATGGCGACTGCAAGGATAAGGTCACTCTCATGCGGTCCATGTTGAAGTCCGTAGGAATCCGATCTTATTTAGTGGCGATCTATTCGGGCGACCGGCGGTACGTTCGCGAGGAATGGCCTTCGCCCCATCAGTTCAATCACGTGATTGTGGCGATCGATGCACCGGACGAGATCGAGTCCGCGGCGGTAGGCGAGTGGGATGGTTTCGGACGGCTGGTGCTGTTCGATCCTACTGACCCCTACACGCCCCTGGGACTTTTACCGGCGCACGAACAAGATAGTTGGGCGCTGCTAACGGCGCCGGCGAACGGGCTGTTGATTCGCGTTCCGGCGGCTGCGCCAGAGCAGAATCGCGTCGAGCGCGAAGCCACGGTCGCACTGTCCGCTGAGGGAGGCATTGACGTTTCGCTGACTGAGCGATCCATTGGCCAATCGGGGGCGGAAAACCGCGCCTTGCGAAGCCGCGGTTCGGAAGCCGAATACCGGAGCATCATCGAAAGATGGATCACGCGGGGAGCGCCTGCTGCGGCCGTAAGCGCGGTCGAAGTGAATGACGATCCGCGCGGAGCGTTCCATTTGGCGGTGCAGTTTGCAGCGCCGCGCTACGCCCAGTCGATCGCCGGGCGGCTGTTGGTATTTAAGCCGGCGATCGTGGAACGGCGTTCAGGCACGTACCTGACGGATGCGGAACGAGTGCACCCGGTCGTGTTGGAGGCGAATGCCGTCCGCGAGACGATCCGGTTTTCGCTACCGCAAGGCTATGCGGTGGACGAGAAGCCCGCGGACGTCGAATTGCACACAGAGTTCGGCGACTATTCCGCGTCGTGGGCGGTCAAGGACGGCGTACTCGCGTTCGCCCGGGAGCTGACCGTGCGAAACGCCGAGATACCGCCCGATGGGTATGCCGCGGTGCGGGATTTCTTCCGGGCGATCGCCGGAGCCGAACAGGCCCCAGTTGTCCTGGCGAGAGAGTAGATCCGTACGACGACGGCAGTCGATTTTTGCCCCTGTTTATCAGGAAAAATCGCGGGTTATCGATAACAAGATAGCGACGCGTCCCAGCATATGGGACTGTGCGCAGACTAAGGCATATAAATAATCCATAAAGGCTTCGTTTAATCTTGAATAAAGGCGGTCCGGTGAAGCTATACTTCCTCTTCGTCAAGGCGTCCCCGCCGTGGGAGGCTGTGCTGAGGAGGCCCGTGTTGCGGAGACTAGTAGTCGATGTTTCGAGTGCAGTGGGGATGCTGTTGAGCGACCCGGTTTTCTATCCGACCGGCAAGAAGCTGCTGGCGAAAGGCCATCAGTTGAATGATGAAGACATCCTGCTGCTGACTCGGGAAGGCTACGCGCAGGTTCCGGTAAACGTCCTCGAAGACGACGATGTCCCGGAAGAAGAGGCGGCGGTTCAGTTAGCCCTCCAAACCGCTTGCGGGAGCTTAGAGATCCGCATCGGCGCGGGAGGCCGCGCCAACTTAGTGGCTACCGAGAGCTGCTGTCTTCTGGTCGATGAGGGCCGGCTGCGGGAACTGAACAGCTCGGGCATCGTCACCGCCGCGACGCTGCCGAATCTGTCATTCGCTTTCGCCGAGCAACGGCTGGCGACGATCAAGTCGGCCCCATTTGGCGTTCCGCGCCAGGGATTGGAGCGAGAGCGAGCTCGACTACAAGCTGCTGGTCCGCTCCTAGAGGCCCGTCCAGTCGGCGAACCGGCGGTGGGAGTGCTCTACAGCGATCCGTTTGAAGCGGAACGGGCTCGCAGGCTCTTTGAAGGCATCATGCGGACACGGCTGGAGCGATTCGGCGTCCACGCGTCATTCGTCTTGGCAGCGAGAGAAGAAGAAGAAAGCTTGGCCAGGAGCCTGCAGCACCTATTGCGGGCGCGGCCAACGATGGTGTTGATGGCATCCACTACAGCGCCGGCGGGACCGGATGATGTGGTCGGCCGCGCTATCAAGAGGGTCGGGGGCAGTCTGGAACGCTTTATGGCGCCCGTGGAGCCAGGGAACCTCCTGCTCCTGGCCTATGTCGGCGAGGTCCCCGTCGTCGCTGCTCCAGGCTGCTTCCGATCGGCAAGGCCTAACGTGTTGGATTTACTCTTACCGGCTTTCCTGACGCAGTACCGCATCAATGCGGCTGAGATTGGCGGCTTCGGGCACGGCGGATTGCTGCAGTGAGCGTGGACTAGATTTCCAAGACCCGGCCCTTGTCGGCGGCGTCGCGTGCGCGCAGGACAATGCGCGCGACGCGAAAGACTTCCGGCGCGGTGAGCATGGGGGTCGAGCCGTTGAAAACCGCATCGAGGAAGTCGGGCAACAACGTCCGCGTTCTGGGCAACTCCACGATTTCGCGCGGCGGGCCGTCTCCGTCAATCAACGATACCTTCCCTTGTTGGTACTCGACGACTCCCTTCGTCCCGGCGATGCGGATGCGTTCGTCGCCGTGGGTAGGGGCTGTGGCGGGGCGCAAGTAATCGAGTCGCACGTCGGCTGTGCCTCCGTTCTGCAGGCGCAGTGAGAAGGAGCAGGTATTTTCCATTTCCCGGACTTCGGGGGCGCCGACGTTCGCGTGGAACCCGCTCACGTGAGTCATGTCCTGGCCGGTGATGAAATAGAGCAGATCGACGACGTGACACCCGATGTAGGGGATCGTCCCGCCAAAGGTCTTGCGGTCTTTCATCCACTCGCGGCGCTCACCCAGCTTGTACGACTTCTGGCCCGAGAGCAGGACCGGTTCCCCGATCGCTCCGCTGGCGACGATCTCTTTCATGGCCACGAAGACCGGTTCATAGCGCATAAACAGCAGCGTGGTGAGGGGAGTTCTTGTTCGCGCGGCGACTCGTTGAGCTTCCTCTAGCTGCTCGACGCTCGACGCGATCGGCTTCTCGCCAGCAGTTGGGATGCCGCGTTCCAAACAGGCCGTGACGGACTCGGCGCGCCGCCAATTCTGATCGCAGACGCAGACGGCGTCGAGCTTTTCGGCGTCGAGCAGTCGGCGATAGTCCTTGTAGCGCGTCGCGTTGGCCAGAGCGGGAATTCTGGCGGCCGTTTGGTCCTGTTCGTCCGAGAGCGTTTCGAGGGCGACGATTTTGATGGCTGGGTAATCGCGGACGGCGTTGATAGCCTCCGAGTAGTGGCCTTCGAGGCCGAGCAACCCCAGGCGGACTTCGGCGGGTAGGCGGATCTCATTCTCCGCGGCGCGCGCGGCCGCCCACGGAAGAGCGGCTAGCGCCCCCATACGTAATAGGTCGCGACGGTCGAGCGGAGCGTTCATTGCTGGTGAATTATACTCGCCTCTAGCCTGTACTGCCGGGCATACGTCGTCATGCCTCACCTCTACGCCGGGGCCTCCGGCTTTGCTTATCCCGCCTGGAAGCCGGAATTCTATCCGAAGAACGTGCCGCAGGCGCGGTTTCTAGAGCACTATGCAACGCGCCTGAATAGCGTCGAAATCAATTACACGTTCCGCCGCAGCCCGAGCGAATCGACGCTAGTGAAATGGCGAGACACGACGCCGGAAGGGTTTCGGTTCAGCGTGAAGGCGCATCAGCGGATCACTCATTTCGCGAGGTTGAAGGAAGAGGCGGCCGAACCGACCGAGTTCTTTCTGCGCTCGATTGAACCGTTGCGTGCGGCGGGACGGCTGGGCGTTGTCTTGTTCCAACTGCCCCCAAACTTGAAACTCGATCTGGAGAGACTTCACTCGTTTCTGAAACTGCTGCCGAGCGATATGCGCGCGACATTCGAGTTTCGGCACGAGTCGTGGTTTGAGGAGGAGGTCTACGCGGTCCTGCGGGCTCACAATGCAGCGCTGTGCCAGGCCGAATCGGACGAGCTGACCGTTCCGGAAGTCGTGACGGCGAACTTCGTCTATATGCGGCTTCGCAAGACGGCTTACGACGAGGCGGACCGCATCGCCATTCGCGGCAAAGTCGAGGGGCTGCTCTCGACTGGCGCTGATGTTTTCCTCTACTTCAAGCACGAAGAAACTCCGGAGGGCGCGCTTTACGCCGAAGAACTGCTGCGCGGCATTTCGACTCACCCCTGATCCCGATCCGGTCGATAGGAGCGATGAATCCCCATGCCGCTCCGATTCAAGGAAACTCTCGCCAAGATCTTTCAGCCTCCGGCGATGCCGGAAGACCGAGAACCTCCGCGCGAACGCAGATCATCACAGCGCAGACGGGCATTTCAAACGGTACTCGTGGAGTGGGAGGACATGGATAAAGGAGCTCAGGCTTTCGCCGGAAGAATGGAAAACCGTTCGGCTAGTGGATTAGGAATCCGGGGTCCCCGGCGAATCCCGCGCGGAAAGACGATTCTGGTCTCAGCCGAAGAGGAATCGCCCATCAAAGCCGTTGTTCGCCATTGCGCCTCGGGCGTTGGAGGATTCTACCTGGGAGCGAAAGTCATCCCGCGGGACAAACGGCGCAGTGACCGTGAGCCCATGTACTGTGCGGCTGAGATCAGCTGTACACGAGAAGGCAGGCGCGACGGCTTGCCGGTCATCATTCGCGACGCAAACGAAAACGGCGTGCAGTTGGAATCGCACGAACCGTTGTCGGCGGACGAAGTGATTGAGGTGTCTCACTTGGGCTCGTATCGGCAAGGGACGGTAACGTACTGCCGGCGCGGGGATGACGAGTGCTATCGGATCGGCGTGCAGTTCATCGGGCCGGCTTGTTACCAAGGCGACCGTGAGATCAACTGACGATCAATTTCACCTCGCGGGCGAGGTCCTCGGGGCGGGTGACGGGCCGGCGGCAGGCGAAATTGCGGCAGACGTAGGCGGTCGGTTGGCCTTCGAGGAGCGTCCGCCCGCGGAATAAGGGAAGGTCCTCAACCTCATCGAGTTTCGCCGAGTCGATCTGAGCGATGAATTTAGTGGGCAAGTAGCAGGCGTGAACCTCGCGCAGCAGAGCGCGGCGCCCTGCGGAGTCCCCAAGAATGACGATCTCGACGAACCCGTTTGCTTGCTCCATGGCCGCGGTCAGCATCCGCTCGCTCTGGAACGGTTGGTTGGCGGCGGCATCCCCGAACAGGCGCAGGATGGCAATAGCGCGATCGGCGTAGTCGCCACGGTCCAATAGCAACGCTAGACGCAGCAGATTGCGGGCCATGGTGGAGTTTGCCGAGGGCGTGGCTCCATCGTGAGATGTCATGCTGCGGACCAACAGGCCCTCGTGATCGTCGGCAGTCGTGTAGAAGCCGCCCGAGGCAGAATCCCAGTAGTGGGCGAGAGCCACATCGGTCAGCTCGGCCGCTTGCCGCACGCGGGAGAAATCGCCGTCGGCTTCATAGAGCGCGAGTAGGCCTTCGACGACAAAGGCGTAGTCGGAGGAGTAGGCGTTGAGGCGGGCTTGTCCCTTGCCGAAAGTAGCCATCAAGCGGCCGTCGAGGCGCAGGCGATTGAGCAGAAAATCGGCAGCGCGGTTGGCGCCGTCGATGTATCGAGACTCATCGAGCGCGGCGCCCACTCGGGCCAGGGCGCCGATCATCAAACCGTTCCAGCCGCAAAGAATCTTGTCGTCGAGCCCTGGACGTACGCGGCTTTCCCGGGCGGCGAAGAGCGTGTGCCGGGATTCTGGGAGGCTGGCCCGAATCGTTTCTGCATCAACCTCGGTGAGGCGGGCAATGCTCTCGACGCTGCGGGCGACGTGGAGTATGTTCTTCGGTCCGTGGGGCACGTGCTCGTCGCCAGGGTGGCTCCAGTTGCCGAACTCGCTGACGCCGTAGTGCGAGCAGAAGACGGCCGCGGCGGACTCGTCGAGCAGTTCCCGGATTTGTTCGACGGTCCAAAGATAGAACTTGCCTTCCAGGCCTTCGCTGTCGGCGTCTTCGCTGGAGTAGAAGCCGCCGTCAGGGCTCGTCAGATCGCGCAGGACGTAGTCGCAAATACCGCGCGCGCGGTCCTCGCAGATTCGCTTCAACTCCTCGTTCTCGGTGACCTGCATGCCTTCGACGAAGATTGGGGCGACGAGCGCCTGGTCGTAGAGCATCTTTTCAAAGTGGGGAACAAACCACTTGGGATCGGTCGAGTAGCGGTGGATGCCGCCGCCGAGATGGTCGTAGATGCCGCCGTTGCCCATCTTTTCCAGCGTCAACTCGACCGCCGCCAGCTTCTTGGGATCGTGATCGATGACGTAACGCCGCAAAAGCAGATCCATGGCCATCGACGGCGGAAAGCGATTGGAACCGCTGGGAATCCCGCCGTTGGAGGAATCGAAAGCGCGGCAGAGCGCATCGGCGGCAACCTGAATCCGGTCGTTGGTGATCAAGTCCGTCGGCTGTCCCGCGGTGTGCAGCCGCTGCACGACCTCAACGACCTGATCACTGTCCGCGAGCAAGGCGTCGGGGTTTTCGCGCCAGCGCTTGGCGATTGCGGCGAGAACCGTTTTGAAGCCGGGGCGTCCGTAGGCGTTTTCTTTCGGAAAGTAGGTTCCCGCGTAGAGAGGCCGCAGGTCGGGAGCGAGAAAGACGCTCATCGGCCAGCCGCCGTGACCGCCGGTAAACACCATGGTGGCGGACATGTAGATCTCATCCAGGTCGGGCCGCTCTTCGCGGTCCACCTTGACGGGGATAAAATCAGCATTGAGCTGGGAGGCGACGCCGGGGTCTTCGAAGCTTTCGTGCTCCATCACGTGGCACCAGTGGCAGGCCGCGTAGCCGATGCTGAGAAAGATCGGCTTGTTCTCTTGCTTGGCGCGGTTCAGCGCTTCCGGGCCCCACGGGAGCCAGGCCACCGGGTTGTAGGCGTGCTGGAGTAGATAGGGGCTCGTCTCGTGGATGAGCGCGTTCGCGGTGCGCGATTCGGTAGACATGGCTCCGTCCACGCAGGATATCAGGCGGCTCGGCTTGCCCGTTCCTTGCCTCGCGGCGATGTTCTCGGGATAATTCGTTATGGTTCAAGAGCCACTGCCTGAAGCGTTGACATTTGACGATGTCTTGCTGCTGCCCGCGTACTCCTCCGTCATCCCCGCCGAGACGGACACCCGCACAATCCTCACCCGCAAGATCGAACTGAACATTCCTATCGTCAGTGCGGCGATGGATACCGTTAGCGAATTTCGGCTGGCGATCGCACTTGCCCGGCAGGGCGGTTTGGCATTCATCCACCGCAATATGGCGATTGCGCGGCAGGCCGAAGAGGTGGATCGCGTGAAGCGTTCTGAGAGCGGCATGATCGTCGATCCGATCACGATCTCGCCGGAACAGAGCATCCATGACGCGCTCGCTGTGATGGAACGGTACAGCATTTCGGGCGTTCCGGTCACTCAAAACGGGAAGCTCGTCGGGATTCTGACGAACCGTGATCTGCGATTTGAGAAGAACTTCGATCAGCGCATCGCCGACGTGATGACCAAGGACAACCTGATCACGGCCAGCATCGGAACGACGCTGGAGGATGCCGAGAAGATTCTGCACCAGCACCGCATCGAAAAGTTGCCGGTGGTGGATGAAGACTACATCCTCAAGGGCTTGATTACGGTCAAGGACATACAGAAGAAGCGCGACTACCCGCTGGCTGCCAAAGATGCGCGCGGGCGGCTGCTGGTTGGGGCGGCGGTCGGCGTGACCGGGGATTATCTGGACCGCGCCCAAGAGCTGATGAAACAGCAGGTCGACGTCATCGCCGTCGATACGGCGCACGGCCACTCCAAGCGTGTCATGGACGCCGTCAAGGTGTTGCGCAAGGCGCTGCCTGAGGTGCAGATCGCGGTGGGCAATGT
>CAMPKL010000079.1 GCA_946887065.1 uncultured Bryobacterales bacterium | reverse complement strand
CCTGCGATCCCGAATGAGGCGAGCCGTCCATACCGAGCCACGACGCCTCCATCTACAAGATGAATGACGCCGAAACCGCCCAGTCACGGCCGTGCGAGGCCAGGTCGACCGTGTCGTTCTCGACTTGGAGTTCCAGAACACGATCTATGGGAGTCAAACAAAAAAAGCGACTTCGGGAATCTCAGCTATGCCCGCCGGCAGGAGGAACTTCCAAACTGCACGAGCTGCCCATCGAGTTGGAACTCGCGGCCGAGGCCGGTCCACATGAGCCAAAAGCTGCGCCCCGGATCTCAGATCTAAGGCGTGAACTCGGCCTTCCGGGTCACCGTACCGAGTGGGAGGGGCGGGAGCGATCCCGGTTTCGGTCGGCGGCGCCGCCACGAACCCTTTTCCGTCTTCGCTTCGCTCAGCGTGGTCACTCCCGCCCCTCCCCCGTGAATCGCCCAACGCTGCTGGCCATGCGAATCGCACCGTCAGTTGACCGTGAAGAAGAAGGTAGTTTACGATGCGCCCCACCCTCTATAGACAGACGAAACGCGAACTGGCCAGATCATGACCCAACACTGGCAACGGTAGATACCCTTGAGCTACTAAAGCGTGCACTTTCGATGCGAATCAGACTGGGAACCATACTCCTCCGAGCATTGCCGTAGACTGGTCCCTCGCCAACGCCACTCCAATCTGTTTGGTCGGGCCGTCGAAAGGTAAGGCATCCGGACGGCCCGACGACCGTCCCGATTCCATTAGCAGCGGATCGCTGCCTGCCGTACCAGGAAGCGGCGATAGAAGTACTTTGGGACCAGATTGGCTTAAGGTTGATCACGGATACAATTGCAAGCTCCAATCTTAGGGTCCTTCGCCGACGAGTGAGCTACGATCGCGACATTATGGAACCTTCCACCATCGTCCTGTGTTCCAGCCTCGCGAGCGTCCCTTTGGTTGGCTCCTTGCGCAATCGATTTCTTGGAACTGGCACCGCCGAAAAGAGGGGAGCAAGCGAGCACAGCGGTGGTCCGAAAAACGAACTGGGACCGACTCCTCGCACAGCTAGTGGCGATCGCTCAGGCGGCCCGGAAGCCTCGGCAGAACCCGACGGAGTGCCAGCTTCGCTCATCCGCTTTTTGGCTGGCCTGAGACCGCGTTGGGACGGCGACCGTACTACGTTTACTCTGCCGTTCCGAGGATAGAGTCGAGACGCAGCCCTGACCGATAGCCGCGCTTAGGAATAGTCCGATCCAAGCTTGTACGGCCAACGGAGTTGTCCGGCGCATGGCGAACCTTGTCGGGCGCTCCGCCGGACTGCGAACGAAATTGACGAACATATCGTCTTTTCCGTCATCGGACACGGCGGCTTGTTTTAGGGATGCCACCCCGCTCGGTCGAAGGCGCTGACCGCCTTGCGTCCGCTTGAATCCATTGCGAAACGTATCGCTACCGATCCCGAAACTCATCCGGCGCTTTTTGAGTTTCCCGCAGATGAGGCAGCAGGAACACGGCTATCATAGACTTCCATGCGCTTGAGGCCTGACGGGCGCATGGCTAGCCATGGACATTCTCATCTACGGCCTGATGATTGTGCGCAATGAAGCAGACCTGCTTCGTATTAACCTACTGCACCACAAAGATCTGGGAATCGACAGGTTCCTCGTGGTGGACCATAGTTCGGTTGATGGAACGACCCGCATTCTTCAGGAGTTCGCCCGACGCGGCTACGCCCAGTGGGTGTCCTATACGGGGGAATATCATCAAGCTGAACTCGCTACTCGACTGGCGGAGGAAGCCTATCTACAGGGAGCCGATTGGGTGGTTCCGATCGACGCCGACGAATTCTGGCACACTCCGGCGCGCGGTTTTCGCGACGTCCTCTCACAGTGCCCGTTCGCTGCGCTTCGTGTTGACGTCGTAAATTTCATCCAGAGCCGGGGTCAGAAACACGCCTCGCCAGATGCGCTCTTGGGCATGACTCGGCGGGCGCCGCAGCCCGTCGGCCCTCTCGAGCATGTCGTCGAGGCCGTTCAACGGAATGAGCATGGCTTCGTTGAGATGGTCTATGCGCCGAAGTGGATCACTCGAGCGAGCCTCGCCGTCGAGATCGGCGTGGGCAACCACTCCGTGATGTATGCGGGCGAAGCCTCGGGAATGACTGAAGAAATCATCTGTTTGCATGCGCCGCTGCGTGCCTATTCAGTCCTTCGGGCTCAGGCCGAGCACGGCGAACGCGTAGCCGCCATGGCGGACTGCAAGCAATGGCACTGGCTGAGGTGGCGCGCACTAGAAGAGCAAGGCCTGTTGGAAGCGGAGTGGGCGGCCAACAGCTACGAAAACGACAAACTTGACGTGCACGGCGTGCCGCGTGTGCTGGCGCACGATACTCGACTTCGAGATGTAGTGTCCCGGTGGATTGGGAAGCCGGAACCCCCATCAGGCGAGGATGGAAGGGCTGCCGGCGTGCGTCCGAACATCGATGGGGTGGGCGACGCGTTCCTCTCCCAGGCGTTGAAGCAGATGTTGGGCATCACTGGCTGGCTTACAGAAGGCGAAGGCACGTTGCTTTCATCAGCGGTGACGCTGGCCCTGATCGAAGCGGACCCGGCTGCGATCGTCGAGATCGGCAGCTACCACGGGCGGTCCACGATCTTGCTTGGGTCGATCCTTAAGAGACTTGGTGCGAACACAAGGGTCTACGCCATCGATCCACATGAAGGAGATCTGAGCGAGCCGGATGAAAGTGTTCGCAGAGAGGGATCTACCTTGGAGTCTCTCCAGCTCAACCTGTCGGATGCAGGGCTCGACCGGGTCGTGGAGGTCGTTCGAAAACGCTCCTTTGAAGTGTCGTGGTCGCAGCCGATCAGCCTTTTGCTAGTAGACGGCCTCCACGACTACGAGAGCGTGCGGCGTGATTTCAAGCATTTCGAGCCCTGGCTCACGCAGGGCGGCTACATTGCGTTTCACGACTACGACAGAAGTTCCTTCCCGGGCGTGCCGCTGTTGGTCGACGAGCTGCTTGGGACGGCCGAGTACAGACCGTTTGCCTGTGTCGATCGGCTGATGGTGATTAACCGAGTAAGCGACTACCAATCGGGTACAAGACGTCCATGATTTCGAGCCTGGAATTCGGGCGACTTCGTCACGTTGTCGTCGGCAGTAGGGTTCTGGTCTTTGGGACGCCGTCCACCTCGCTGTCCCCGCTTCTGTCAGTCCCGGAGTGTTCGGCGGTCTGTGTAATAGGTGAGGATTTCGCAATCCTGGACGAAGCGTCGTACGAGAAGGTGGAGCGGGGCGTAAGCGGCTGTCTTGAATTGGCGTCAGCGTTGGGGGACGACTCCTTCGACGTGATTTTTGCCTGCCCGTCATCCCCGCCCGACATCTCATTTCTGCGTTTGCTTCGGGAGTATCTTCGGCCGAACGGGCGCATGCTGTGGCTCGGAAGCGGGATCTCGATGCCGAATCCGGGGTCCTTCCTTGGCCGCGCCGGATTTGTACGAGACTCGCAGGAATCGGCCGATTCGCTGTTTCCGAGTTACTGTGCCTCCGGCGCGAGCAGGCCTGAGATCGTCGCGCTGCGGCTGCTTGCCTCACGTTTGGCCAGGCAAGCCAAGGGCGTCCGTCTCCTAAAGGAAGTGCTACGCAGCGAGTTCTCCAGGCACGCTGACGCGCTGGAGGATAGAAACAGAACCATACGCGAGGCGCAACTCGAGCTACACAGTAAAGTCGAAGAGTGCAACCGAATCATTCAGGCCCTGCAGGAAGAGCTTCACCAGAAAACCGGAGCTCGCGATCGGATAATTCAGGACCTACAACGGGAACTTCAAGCCAAGGTTGGTGAACGAGACGACCTCATTCGATCTTTGCAATCGGAGCTGCATAGCAAGGTGAGCGAGTGCAATAGAATCATTCAGTCTCTCCGGAAGCAGAATGGACCTGAATCAGCTTAGATTGACTTAATGAGGTGTTTGCGCGGTCGCTCATGAAAGTTTTTGGAGTCATGCTCATACGAGACGAGGCGGATATCATCCGGCTGAACATCGAGTACCATCTCGCCCTCGGCATTGACCGGCTCCTCATTGTCGACAACGGCTCGTCTGACGGGACGCAGGACGAACTCAGCGATCTGAGTCGCGGCGGAGCGATCGAATGGAGCGAGGATCCCGGACCGTACTTCCAGCCGGAGATCACGACGCGCCTCGCTCAATGGGCTATCCAGCAAGGAGCGGATTGGGTACTACCGATTGATGCGGACGAATTCTTTTACGCGCCAGACGGCGATTTTCGGGGAGTTCTACGACGTTCGACGGCCGGCGCCCTCGGTGTTGAGCTGACAAACTTCATCCAAGCGCGAAATCGAGAGGTTTCTTCTCGGGATTGCCTGTTGACGATGACGAGGCGATCGGCCTTGCCGATTGGACCACTGACGGCGGTTCAAGACCTGGTCGAAACAAGAACCAATGCGTTCGTCGAAGTCGCGTACCCATGCAAATGGATCAGTCGGCCTACGGCAGAACTCGAGATCGCGCGGGGCAACCACTCTGTGACTGGGATGAAAGGGGCGACGGAAAACACCGACGACATCGTCTGTCTTCATGCGCCGCTGCGCGCCCGTAGCATCTTGGAACTCAAAGCCACGCACGGCCGCCGATTGGAAGCGTTGGACGTCGGGCCTAAGGAGGGCTGGCATGTGAAGAGATGGCGAATGCTTGCGGATGCCGGCGAACTCGACCAAGAATGGCGCTCCAACAGCTATGCGGACGACCATCTGGATGTCTATGGGGCGAGTCATCGCGTCGTCTTTGATCCGACCTTGCGCGACGCAGTAGGTCCTTTCATTCGGAGGGACCGCAACGCCGATGTGGTACCGAGGGACGCCCTAGCCGAGCGAGAGTCGTTGCAGCGTGCCGTCCGCGAGCAGGTCCGGATTTACCGACACTTAAGTAGGGACTTGGAGGACCGCTACGCGAGGGAGATACGCGTTAGGGATCACACGATTCAGTCTCTGCAGGATAGCCATGTCCAAGAGATCTCGAAGAGAGATCGAACCGTTCAAGAGTTGCGGGCTGAACTTTTGGCGAAGGTGGCGGATCGCGACAACACGATCATCCGTCTACAGCAAGAAATGTTGACGCAACTCAAACAGCGCGATGAAGTGATCGTTCATCTTCAAGGTGAACTACAGCAACAAGTAGGCGATAGGGACAAGACGGTACTTGACCTTCAAGCGGAGCTCTATCAAAAGACGACCGAACGCGACGAGGTCATCCTGAACCTCCAGGCGGAACTGCAGCAAAAGGTGGGCGACAGGGACAAGACGGTGCGTGATCTTCAGGCGGAACTATATCGGAAGACGGCGGAATGCGACGAGATTGTCCTGAACCTCCAGGCGGAACTGCTGCAAAAGGTCGGCGACAGAGACAAGACAGTGCTTGATCTTCAAGCGGAACTCTATCGGAAGACGACGGAACGAGACGAGGTCATCCGAAGTCTCCAGGCTGAACTACAACGCAAAGTAGCCGACCGAGACTCGATCATTCGCGGACTCCAGCAACAACTCGCCGAGTTCGAATCCTAAGGTGGTCATGACCATGGGGCCGACTGTTTCCTGCATCATGATCTTCTTCAATGCGGAGAGATTTATTGCAGAGTCGATCCAAAGCGTTTTCGATCAAACATTTTCCGACTGGGAGCTGCTGTTGATCGACGACGGTTCTTCGGACGGAAGTTCCGCGATCGCTCGTGAAATCGCGGCGGCTCATCCGGAGAAGGTTCGTTACTTCGAACACGATCGACACATGAACCAGGGAATGAGCGCATCTCGAAACGTCGGCATGGATGCTTCGCGCGGGCAATACATTGCCTTTCTGGACTCTGACGACGTCTGGCGCCCGTGCTACTTGGATGCTCAGGTTTCCGTTTTGAAGTCGAACCCCGAAGTCGGCATGGTGTGCGGCCGAAGCGAATACTGGTTTAGTTGGATGGAAACGCCGGAAACGGAACAAAGGGATTTCGTCCCTGACTGGCGTGAGCAGCGGACTGGAATCGTCGATCCGCCGGACCTACTTCTCGACATCGTGCTCGAATCAACTCCGGCGGCAACCTGCGCGGTCATGTTCCGGCGCGAAGCCTTCGCTGGCGTACGATTTGAGCCTTCGTTTCGAGGTTTGTTTGAGGATCAAGCGTTCCTTGCGAAGGCGTACCTCAGCCAGCGGGTTTGCCGATCGGACAGATGCTTGGCAAGGTATCGCATGCATGCCGATTCCTGCGTTTTTGTCGAACTGAAGTCGGGTCGATATCGCGAAGCGCGCCTCGCATTCCTCGATTGGCTGGAACGATGCGTCGAACGGGGAGGAAGCGGCGATGCCGCGGTGCTGCGAGCCCTACGCGCGGAGCGGTCAAGGCTTCAAGGATCGGCGCTCGTTGGGGTTAGGGAGCACGCTCGGCGCCTTTTGGGACGACTGGGAGGAATCTGGAGGGGCGTGTTCGTCAAGTTGGTCAATTTGGCGCTGCGCGGCCGGGAAGGATCTTTGGAAGCGTGCCCCAATCCAGTGGTTTTGCGCGATCCGTTTGCGCAGCGTTTCCTGGTGGGCCAGACCACCTTAATTTGGCACTCTAGAGGGACTGAGCGGGTCGAAGTTCGCGTCGGGTCTCCAAAAGGTCCTCTTCTGTGCGAGAGCGCCGGTAACGGTTCGAGGATGACTGGACAGTGGGTGAGTGACGGCATGGAGTTTTACCTTCAAGACGCCGGGCCAGGAAAGGCGCAGAGATTGAGGAATACGCTAGCCATTGCTCGAGTCATCGTGCGTGGCGAGGAAGAGCTTCTGACTTGAATTGCGCGTAGAGTGGCTGGAGGCCCTCGGATTTAGTGAACAGCCCCGAGCAGGGATGGCTATGACGGTGACGAAGATCAGGGAGGGACGCGGAAAGATCATAGCTCGACCGAATCCGATTCCGATCGGTGACTACTCTTTGGCGGGTTCGACGACGCTCTCTTGGTCGTGCGACGACGTGGAAGAAGTGGAGGTGCGGGTCTCCGCTCCAGATGGTCCCTTGCTAAGTCGGACCGGGCCTGCTGGAACGGCGGTCACGGGCGTCTGGGTCACCAACGAGATGACCTTCTACCTGCAAGACGTATCTTCAGGCAAGGAATTGACGCCAAACAACACGCTCGACGCAATCACGACCTACCTAACGCCGGTGCCATTCGCCGCAACGCTTCCGTGCTTCCCAGCGAGCGATGCCTCCAAACAGCCGGTTGATGGCGCCGGTCGGCCACGGGTCCTTGTCGCCGGATGGTTCAGTTTTGAGAACGGGGGCGCCACGGCCGGAGACCTGTTGTCACGGGACTTGATTTGCCGCTGGTTGGAGGAAGCTTGCCAAATATACGACGTGGCTAACTCCAAGCAATTCGAAGGAGGGGTCGACTGGCGTGGCACTGACGCCTCGGATTACTCCCGAGTCGTTTTCGTGTGCGGCCCTTTTGCGAAGGGGCCTATGGTTCAGGAGTTCCTAGAACACTTTGCTCGGTCGGCTCTATTCGGCGTCAATTTGTCTTTGTCGACGCCGGTTGCGGAATGGAATCCGTTCGACGCGCTGCTAGAGCGGGACAGCGCGGTGCAGGTCCGCCACGACATTAGCTTTCTTTCAGGAGAGCCGCGGGAGCCGGTCATTGGAGTCGTCCTTCTCGAACCCGGGACCGGGAGTACACACCGCCCCAACGAGGCAATTCGACGGCTTCTGGCTCAGCGGGGCGCCGCTATTGTTGAGATCGACACTCGCCTTCCAGTCAACGCAGGCGGACTACGAACACCGGGAGAGATTGAATCGCTGATCGCGCGCATGGATGTGGTCGTTACTACCCGGCTACACGGCATGGTTTTGGCTATCAAGAATGGCGTGCCGGCAGTCGTGATTGATCCGACAGGAGGTGAAGGCAAGGTTTTCCGGCAGGCGCGCGCGCTCGGTTGGCCATTTGTCTTCAAAGCCGACGAATTGGACGACGAAAAGCTTCGCCAAGCACTGCAGGCCTGCCTGGGACCCGACGCTCGGCAGGCGGCCGCACAGTGTGCCGCGCTCGCTCAGGAGTCATTGGCCGGACTGCGAGGAGAATTCACAACGATGTTAGAACGTCTAGCATCCAACCGCTCCTGAGGATTGTCACCTACCGGCGGCTTTAGAACTGGATCGGGGCCGGGATTCCTTGTCCATCATCGACGAGTAAATGGCCTTCGAACGGACGCGACCGTCCGCTGAATGCAACGCGTCGAATTCCGCGGAAAGAGCCCCTGCTCGCGCCGTCCACGTCTCCCTACCGGCAATCTCCAGGCGGCGCTTTCGTCCCTGGCCATCTGGCTCTACTAAGGATCTTCGCACTTGGGAAGCGAAATCCCCGGGACCTGCAGCAAACCGCACAACGTCGGCGAAAGCCTCCATTTCCGGAAGCCGCGTGCTCACGATCGGCATTCCGAAGGAGCAGTATTCGTAGAACTTGATGGGATTCGTGGCGCGCGTCAGATCGTTCAGGACGAACGGAATCAATCCGACATCAAACCTGGCGTACAACTCGTCGAGGTCATCGTAGCGAACCTCGCCAAGCAGTGAGACGTTGGGGAGTAGTCCTAGCTTCCCGATCTCTTCGCACTCCACCTCACCCGCAAGGACGAAGTCGACTTCGGGATTACACTCGGCGGCACGCTGGACGGATTCGACATCAAACCACGCGCTCAACGCGCCAACATATCCGGCAACCGGACGTTTGCTGACGGTTCCGGCCCGTGAGGGCCGCTGGACGGATACCGGGCCGCTGGCTGCGTTGCGCAACAGGATCGATCGATTACAAGTCCCATGGGACTTGTACAAGTGATCAGATGTGAAAAGAACGCAATCGGCGCGACGCAGGGCATCGCTTTCCGCTGTTGCAACCTGGGGAGCCATCTTAGGCAGTCCGGGCAGATGGTCGTGGCAATCATAAATTACCGGGCAACCGTCCTCGCTGCGGACGTGGCAAGCCGCATCCATCCAGGTAGGCAAACTCACGATCTGACAGACGCTCTTCAGGCCGGACGTGGCCAATACCTCGCGAACGGCGCGCGCGACGATTCGGCCCTCGTCCGGAAGCAGCACACGCTCATGGAAAACCGGTTCCCGCGGCAACCGGATGTGCAACTCCACAACGTTATGCTCGACACTCGTGACACGATGCCGCTTGTCGATGAGCCGCAAATTTGCAAACTCCCTCCCCATGTGCGGATTTACGTACACGATGGGATGCCCCAAATTGGCAAGGGCGCGAGCCAGTTGTTTGGATCGTTGAGTGCGACCGTGCCAGTCGTTCATGGGATAGAACACGACGCCGCAGCCTTCCGCCTGCCACAAGCCCGCGAGGATATCGGACGATTCCTCTAGAGGCTCCGCGGGATGTTGCCAGCAATCCTGGAACGACCGCGGGCGCCTCTCCGGCTGCAGCGGGAAATAAACCAACCGCAAATAATACGGCCGGATGGTCTCCCTGATGAGGTTGGTGATCGACAACTGATGGACCTCAGCGTTGCCGCTACGTTCATAGCTCTGAACGGACGGATAGGGTAGGCTCTCTGGGTGGGCGATCACGCAGATTGGGCATGACTAGGCGGACTCGAGCACGGTCGAGTGCATCGTTGGAGTCAGGTCGCGGGCCGGCATCCCGATCGGCTCGCCCAGTACCGCTGCGATCCTTTCACACGCGCTACCGTCCCCAAAGGGGTTGGTACAGGCTGACGGAATCGACCAGCGCCCGTCGAGGTACTCTAGAGCGCTCTCAATGATGACATCCTCGTCGGGGCCCACCAGCCGAGCCCAACCGGACGCCACCGCCTCCGGCCGTTCCGTGGTCCGCCGCAGGACGAGGACGGGCGTCCCCAACGAGGGGGCTTCCTCTTGAATTCCTCCGGAATCGCTCAGGACCAGGCTCGCTAGGGACAGTAGGCTGAGAAAAGAAATATAATCCAACGGCTCTACGAGCGTAATGCGTTCGAACCCGCTTAAGGCTCGTTTTATGGGCAAATTGACGTTTGGATTCGGATGCAGGCAGACGACAACTTGTACATCGGCGCTCTGCGTCAGGCGGTGGATCGCCGAGCATATCCGCCGGAGTGGCTCGCCGTGGTTTTCTCGGCGATGGACGGTCACGAGAACGATTGGCCGTCGGGCCGCCGCGTCGGTGATAACCTCGGGGATCCGAACCCGACCAGTGTGCCGTCCCA
>CAMPKL010000078.1 GCA_946887065.1 uncultured Bryobacterales bacterium | reverse complement strand
CTCTTGACGGCTTTGGGGATCGTGTTCGGCGTGGGCTCGGTGATCGGTATGTTGGCCATCGGCGCCGGGGCGCAAGAAGAATCGCTGCGCTTCATCGAAGAGCTGGGCGTCAGAAACCTGTTCGTGCAGTCGCGTCCAGCAATGAGCCGCGAAGAATTGCAGCAGCGCAGAAGAACGTCGCCAGGCCTGACGGATCGCGATGCGCGCATTCTCGAAGCGAACGTGACGGGCGTGGAGGCATTGTCTGCTAGACGATCATTATTCCCTGCGCGGGTATTGCCGAAGCCGTCGGCAGCCACGCCGGAACTCTACGGCGTGCAATCGTCTTATGGAGCGATTCACAGCTTGCACGCGAGCGAAGGCGGCTTCTTCACCAAGGCGCACGAAGAAATGAGCGCGGCGGTTTGCGTGCTGGGGTCCGGGGCCAAGGTCAATCTGCTCGGCTACGATCCGGCACTGGGCAAGTTCATCAAGGTGAACGACACGTGGCTGAGAGTAGTCGGCGTGCTCCACGAGCGAGCGGGAGCGGGCGGCGCGAGTCAGCGCGGCCAGATGGAGGATCCGAATAACCGCATCTACATTCCCCTGACGAGTTTTCAATACCGCTACTGGGATACGAGCAGTTACATGAAGGACGATTTGGACGGCATCGACATGCGACTGTCGCCCGAGACGGACAGCATTGTCGCGGCGAAGATCGTCACCGCCGTTCTGAACTCGACGCACAACGGCGAGGAGGATTTCAGCGTGACGATTCCCGCGGCGCTGCTGGCGCAGCAACAGCGAACGCAAACCATCTTCACTTACGTGATGGTGGCGATCGCGGCGATTTCGCTATTGGTGGGCGGCATCGGGATCATGAACATCGTCTTAGCGACGGTCTTGGAGCGCACCCGCGAGATTGGTGTGCGGCGAGCGACCGGAGCGCGGCGGGTCGATATCGTGCGGCAATTCCTGGCGGAGTCAGCCTTGATCTCGATTGGCGGCGGGCTGCTAGGCATCGCCTTCGGCTTCTTCTTGTCTTGGCTGATCGCATCGGTAGCCGAGTGGAATACCATCGTCACGCCGACTTCGGTGGTCGTCGCATTCGGGGTTTCCGTGGCCGTAGGCGTGATCTTCGGCATCTATCCGGCGATCAAGGCTGCTCAGATCGACCCAATTGAGGCCTTGCGCTACGAGTAAAGGGACTGCCGCGAAGAACTGAAGTGGCGCAATGCGGGTCCGCGTACGCTTCGCGCACATCCTCGATTGCTTGGGGTCCGCGCCGCCTGGTTCACGTTGCTCAGGCTAGCGATGCGCCTACAGGCAGCTGTGAGTAGACGTTAGACGGCCCGACCCGCGGCCGCCCAGGCCGACGATCGCGAGATTGATGCGGTCGTTGGCGCCCCACATGCGCATCGCCGATGCAGCGGCGGCGGCGCCCATGAAAAATCTTCGCGTGGTGGTGTTTGGCATGTCGCTGAGCACTCCCTTTAGGGGCCGACTCAACCAGAAAGACTCTCCAGCCGTAACCGAATATGTCCGAGGGGTGTAGGGGAATCGGAAGGAAATGACGGACGTGATGGGTGGGGTAATTCGCCCCTTGCATCTGCGCCTAGGGGATGGGGGACGCCATTTTCTGCCGTCTGGCTGAATTTGTCGTATCCGTCCGATCCGCAGTGTACAATTGGTGGCTCAATAGGCCTAATCCTGCTTATTCGTTTCTGATTCACGTGTCGAGCCCGAACGAAAGACTGGTTATTAGCGCGGACGAAGTCGCCCGTGCGTCGACGGGGGCGCCGCCCATGCTCCCATCGTCGGCGGTCGAGGCCAACGCGCGGCAGCCGTCTTGGCGGAGTCGAGCCGCCTTGGCGCCGACCGTCTTGGCGCTACCGCTGCTGTGCGCGGCGGCGGTGATCTTGCGGCTGGCAAACCGCCGGCGGCCGCTGGTCGTGAAAGCCGCATGGAACAGTTATCTAACGACGCTCCTCGTGATATCGGGACTGTTGAATTCCCTTCTGCTCGCCGGCCTGCTCAGCAGAGGAGCGTCGCCGACGTGGTTTTCGGGAAGGCTGCAATCGCTGGATATGTATGACGGCTATCCTGCCGTTGAGCAAGACCGGATATTGGGCGCCTCGGAAATTTTTGGAGCGTTCAAGCCGCTATTGTTTATCGTCGCTCCGGTCCCCAAGTTCGGCTTACTGGCGAACGAGTATCTGCAACATGCTTCGATCGGGTCAGCTTTTTTGGTCGCAACCATGTCGGATGGATATGTCCTCGCCACGAACCGGCACGTGGCGGACGCCGAAGGCGGCTGGCTTGCGCGCCGCGACAGCAGCGAAGTGTTGTTGTTCTCGTATACGCGAGATATGGCAAAAGCGCGCGTGATCGCCCGCCATAGCGATCTAGACATGGCATTGTTATGGCTGGCCGGCACCCCAGCGGCAACGAGCTTTCGACAGCCGATTGCAGCGTTCGAGGAGGTCGCAGTAGGCGATCGCGTCTACGTCCTGGGACACCCGGAGAGGTTGTTCTTTAGCATGAGCGACGGCATGATCTCCCGAATAGCCGACCGCAGCACGTTTCAAATTACCGCTCCGATTAGCCCAGGAAGCAGCGGCGGGCCGGTTCTGGACGAGCGCGGCAATTTGGTCGGCCTAGTTAGTTCGACCCTCGACCGGCGCTTCGAACCCAACGCGCAGAACCTGAACTTCGCGATCAGTGCCGACGTACTCGTGCGCCCGGAGGGTTGGGTCGTGGAACCGGCCGATAAGCAACAGTACGAAGCATTTCTCGCGGCCATGCAATCCAATGCGAAGACCACGCCGCGGGATGAAACGAGCGGCGCCGGGAACCCAAAAGAGGAATAATGCCAACGATTGAAATCACCGTAGTGGATTCCACGGAGAACAAGCGGGTCGCCGTGGAAGTTCCCAGTGAGGCGCCGGCGAACAAGACGATCGCCGTGCTTGTCGACAAGCTGTCGTTACCGCGCCATGGGCCGGACGGCGCTCCGCTGAGTTACAAGTTTCATCACAAGAATTCAGGGCGTCAGATTCAGGATGCCCAGACGTTGGAATCTGCGGGCGTGAAAAGCGGGGACATCTTGCGTTTGCAACCGGAAATCACGGCCGGATGACAACCTTTGCGCAAGATGGAGGGACGCTGCCTGTTGGCCTCGGCGATCTGGGCGGCGACCGCTTCGACCGATTGGGCCTGATCCAGTGGTGGGATCAGTCGATCATCTCCCGAACGAAAGTTGTGGTTGTTGGAGCGGGCGCTCTGGGCAACGAGATCCTGAAGAACCTGGCGCTATTGGGATTCCGGCAGATTCTCGTGGTCGACATGGACCGGATCGAACTGTCGAATCTATCGCGGAGCGTCTTGTACCGGCCAGCGGACGTCGGTGCGCCCAAGGCGGCGACGGCTGCGGCCGCGACCCAAGAAATCTACGAAGACGCTGTGGTGCACTTCATCAATGGCAGCATTCTGCACGATGTCGGCCTCGGGGTTTTCTCCTGGGCCGACGTGGTCCTGGCTGGTTTGGACAATCGCGAAGCGAGATTGTGGATCAACCGTAGTTGCTGGAAGATGAACCGGCCGTGGATCGACGGCGCCATCGAAGGACTCTCGGGCGTCGCGCGGGTCTTTCTGCCCGGCAGCCCGCCCTGCTATGAGTGCACGCTGGGCGAAGTCGACTGGCGGATTCTTGCGAATCGCTTGTCATGCAATCTATTGACCAGGACCGAGATCGAGGGCGGCCGCACGCCGACGACGCCGACGATCGCTTCGATCATCGGCGGGGTGCAGGTGCAGGAGGCCGTGAAGCTGATCCACGGTCAGCCGGTGCTGGCGGGGAAGGGTTACGTCTTCGAGGGAACTCACCATACGTCGTACGTCGTCGAGTACACGGAGACGGAAGAGTGCATGAGTCACTACTCAGCTCCGGCGCCGAAGAATCTAGAAGGAGCATCCGAAGATTGGACCCTATCCCGGCTCTTCGAGAGAGCTCAACAAGATCTCGATGCCGTTGAGATCGTGCTGGAGTTTAGCCGGGACGTGATCTGGAAGCTTCGGTGCCCACAATGCGGCGAAGAAGAGGAAACGTTGGCTCCGGTGGGCGCCGTCTCGTTGGAGCAAGGAAGGTGCTCGCGAGACGGTACGGTCCGCGAGGCGATCGTGCAGCACTCCTACGACGGCTCAGGACCGCTGGGCGGCAAACGCTGGAGCGAGGTCGGCCTGCCGCTTTACGACTGCGTCACGGCGCGCTCCGCGTCCGACGAGGTCTCCTATCTTTTCGCAGCGGATGCGAAGCGTGTCTTGGGGCCGCTGGCGGGCGGCGCCGACGCGAGTTCGTCAGGTTAAGGGAAATGGACCGCAACCTTTCGAAGCGAGGTCCGGAAGTCGAAATCAGCGGTGAAGTGCTGCGCCGCGTCCGGCGGCACGCCCGTGGATCCCTGGAAGAGGAAGTTTGCGGGGTTCTCATCGGCCGCCATGCGCCGAACGGAGTACGCGTGGATGCATCCATCCCCGGGGTGGGCGCGGGCCAGGGCACTGCCCATGTGACCTTCACGCACGAGACCTGGGAGCACATCTACAAGATCAAGGACGAGAAATACCCGGACGACAAGATCGTCGGTTGGTACCATTCGCATCCCGGTTTCGGGATTTTTCTTTCTGACCACGACATATTCGTTCATGAGAACTTCTTCTCAAGCCCCGAGCAGATCGCGTGGGTCTACGATCCGCACAGCGACGAAGAAGGCTGCTTCGGTTGGGCCGAAGGCCGCATTCAACGCCTGAACAAGATTGTGTCGACCTTCGAAAAGAACGATGCACCAAGCGACGACAAGATGCGGATCGAGCCAAGGACCGCCGCGACGCCGGAGACGCTCCGCGCCGAGGCGCCTTCCGGCGGCGCTCGCGGACGTTCTCGCTGGGTGGCGGCAACCAAGTACGCACTAGCATTCGTGCTTGGATGCGTTTTGACGATCGGAATCCTGCTGCTGCTTTTGCCGTCCGGCGGAGCGATCGTGCTGGACTCGCAGGGGAGACCCGTCTTGATCCTGGCGCCGCTGAAGGGGGAGATATCGAGATGAGTGACGAGGCGAAGATCAAGATCACGCTAGACGACCTGGAAGGCAGCGGCGCTCTCGTCCAAGGGTCCCCCGCAGCGGCCGCCGTCGCCCAAGGCCAGGCTGGGCGAACCTACGGGAATGTGAGCGACTTGCAGACGACGCGTCTGGAAATCGGAACCGAGGCCGCGGAGAAGCTCTACATGAAGGGCTGGTTCTATCTCGGAGTCGCGGGTCTATTGGGCGCGTTCGCCGCCTGGGCGATCTGCGAGCCTTCCTTCGAGGACGGAGATTCGTCAGGGGCATGGGGCAATTTCTGGCTGATCCCCTTAGCGGTGGTATTGATGTGCTTCGGATTCGCCGTCGCTGAAAGCATCGTCGAGCAGTCTCCGCGCAAAGCGCTGTATCGCGGCGCTCTGGCGCTCGTCGTTGGCGTCGTGCTCGGATTCCTGTTTGACGCCGTGGCGAACGTTGTATTCACAATTACGACCGGGTTGGCGGCTGCAGCCGGGATTGCCGAAGTGGATAATCCGGCGTTTTGGTTGGCGCGGGGAATTGCTTGGACGGTACTCGGAACCGCGGCAGGCCTCGCGTACGGATTGATCGGCGGTTCATTCAAGCGCGGACAGTACGGCATCTTGGGAGGGGTGATTGGAGCCGCAGTTGGAGGATTGGTCTTCGACCCAATTAGCCTGGCGCTAGAGGGGGCGGAAGTTAGCCGCGCGGTAGGTTTCAGCCTGTTCGGAGCCTCGACGGGAATTGCCATGGGTTGGGTGGAGAGCGCGCTGAAGGACCGGTGGCTGCTGGTGATCTCGGGACCCCTCTCCGGCAAACAGTTCATTCTGTACAAGCCCATAACCTCCGCGGGCAGCTTGCAGACCTGCGATATCTACCTGTTCAAGGATCCTGACATCCAACCCCTGCACCTGGAATTTGGCCTTCGCGGCGCGACGACTTGGCTGCGTCCGATCGGTGCGGTTGACGTGGGAGGCGTGACGGCGCGAGAGCGGCGCCTGAACCACGGAGATGTCGTCGCGGTGGGAAGATACCGGTTCCTCTACCAGGAGCGGGCGAGAGACTAACGGGGCCGCTGTGGATACGACTTGCCCCTATTGTCTAACCGATGTCTCCGCCGGTGACGAAGTGACCGAGTGCCCGGAATGCGCCTCTATTGTCCATCGCGAATGTTGGGAGGAGAACGGCGGCTGTACGGTTTTTGGCTGTAAGCTGACGCCCGTGGAGGAACTCAAGCTGAGGGTGCACGCCTCGGAGATCGAACAAGCGATACCGTCCTCGCAATGCGAGGAATCCGAAACGCGGCCCGCGCCCCCGCGAGAGGCGCCGATAGCACCGCCGCCCTTCCCGCGCGGAGGGCCGCCGGCGGCGACTGTTGAGCCTGAACCCCGTTTGGATATGCCGTCCTTCGGCGGGCCTGGATCCGTGTTCGTTTCGAGGCCGGTTCGGCTGAAAGTTTCGGCTAGCGCGCCGAAGCCCAAGGAACGCATTTCGTACATCCTTTTAGCGATATTCCTGGGCGCGTTCGGCGCACACAATTTCTACGCGGACCGCACGCGGAGAGCAGGAGCGCAGCTGACAATTACCTGCGTCTCGTTCCTGTTGCTGTCGCCAATCGTTTGGATTTGGGCGATCGTGGATTGCTTCGTCATTGAACGCGATGCTGCGGGACGAAGGATGGTCTAGGTAGAGCGATGGATTCGGCGCCAAAGGAGAAGCCGTGAAGTATTTCGTTAAGCGAGGGGATGAACAATTCGGACCCTACACGCTCGAAGAATTAAAGCGCTATGTCGCGGAACGCAGGATAGCTCCCGACGATCTTGCGCAGAGTGAAGGGATGACCGATTGGGCTCCTGTGTCGGAGGTTGTCGGCAATATCGAGGTATCGGCGCCGGGCGCCTCAAGGTTGACGGCCGACTCCCTATCGAGCGGCGACGGCTCGATTGAGATTCCCCCCGCGCCGAAGCTGCACTGGGCGTGGGTACTGGTTCTTTCGTGGACGACGTGCGGTCTATTCGCGTTTGTCTGGTGCTTTGTGCAGGCTGCCTGGGTGAAAAAGTTCGATCCGGACAGCACGCCGACAGTTCTTCTCTGCGTTTACATCGCGGTATCGCTCGGATCGAATATCGTGATATTCACGGAGAACGAAACCCTCATCGCCCTAAGCGGACTCATGTCGATTGCGGGCATCGTCTGCTACTTGGTGGCATATTTCAAGCTCAAAGGTTCCGTCGAGGCGTACTTTAACCGTCCGCTCAGCGGTCCGATGACGTTCTTCTTCAACATCATTTACTTGCAGTACCATTTCAACGAGATCAATAAAGGATGACGCTGAACTCATCAAACGTTCTCAAGAATCCGACGACGATCTCGAAGATCTCCAGCGGACGAATTGTGGCTCTGCTCGGCGCTGCGGCCGGGCTCCTGGCCCTGTGGGTCGTGTACGCCCATCCGCCAGGCGAATCAGGGTTCTACCCGAGTTGCTGGTGGTTTACGGCAACCGGCCTCTATTGTCCGGGCTGCGGAGGGTTTCGAGCCCTCCACGAGATCCTCCACGGGCGGATCGCGGCTGCGCTCTCGTACAACGCCCTGTTGACGATTTTCTCGCCGCCCGCCTGCGCGTGGTTCGCATGGACACTCTACCGGGGACGTCCGATACGATTCGACGAGTGGACCGGACCTGCTTTGGCTTTGGCGGTATTGTTTGCCGCGGCGCGGAACATTCCGGTCTATCCCTTCCTACTCCTCGCGCCATGACTCCCCGAGTTCGACGTTTGCGCAACGACTATGAGCGGCTCGTTAAGCGGTTTGCCGACTGGCCGGTCGTCCAAATCTCCGGCAAGTCGGGAATGCCGCCGGAGTTCTACCGCTTCACCTATCGAATCAAGGGTCTCGTTCTTTCGCCAGATCGCCAGATCGTCGAAAGGGACGAACACGTGCTGGAAGTGAATCTCTCGCTGGGTTACCCGCGGCGCGCTCCCCAGTGCAAAATGCTCAACGCTGTTTTTCATCCCAACTTCGATGAGACAAGCGTGTGCATCGGGGATTTTTGGGCGCCTGCGGAGCGCCTCGAAGACCTGGTCGTCCGGATCGGCAGGATGATCGCCTATCAGGAGTACAACACAAAGAGTCCGCTGAACGGACTCGCCGCACGGTGGGCGGAAGAGCACGTCTGGATGCTGCCGATCGACTCAACAGAAGTGATGCCTCCGAGAAAAGACGAGCCTGATCGGGCTTCGCAAGGGATGGAAAGCAGTGGCGGGCACGACGAGACTTGAACTCGCGACCTCCGGCGTGACAGGCCGGCGTTCTAACCAACTGAACTACGTGCCCGTATTCTTTGAATCGAGTCGCGAGGGTCGACTCGGACGAACGAAGACTTACGGCTGATACGCCCGCCAAGAGCGCACAAATTCGAATGTAGCATGTAAGGCACAGCGGCGCAAATCAGCGGCCGTGGAACTCGAAAACCACATACTGAGCGGGATCAACGCCCACATTCCGCAATCCGTGCGGCCGTCCAGCCGGGTAGAAGAACACCGCTGGCGCTGTCGCCTTTTGCCCTAGCGTCTCGACTTCGCCGCGTAACAGCACGATGGCGATATCGATTGGATCCTCTTGCGCCGGATAGCCGGCTCCGGGCGCCAGCGTGCTGGCATGGCTGTGCAACTTCTTGAGGCTGCGGGTGGCGCCTTCGAAGATGGTGTCGGCCTTGAACGGACGTTGCTCGCCCTTCAACTGATGGCGGTGCAGCTTGTGGATGTCGAAGACCGCCGAACCTAGTGCGGCCTCGAACGGCTGCGGGTTGCGGCTCTTCCACTTCAGCACGAGATAACTTGCGCGTTCGTCCGACAAGCGGCTGATCGCGTGAGTCTGTTCGGCCGCATTGAAAACGACTTTGCCGGTACCGACGTGCTCGGTGAGCGGGCCTCGCGAGTCCGTTGTCAGTACGTCTAATTGGCTCTCGATCGGCACGATCAACTCGTCCTCGACGTGCTTGTGCGGCTGCAACGGCGTCTCGCCTGGCGGCAAGAAGAACACGTAAGCGCTAAACTCCTCACACGTCTCGGTGGGCGCGTCGAAGTAGACTTCCCGGCTGCGGCTGGTGGGCTCTGTCTCCGGAAAAACAATCTCGCGGACCCACGCTTCCGGCTGCGGTCCAGTCAAGGCGTAGACCTGCTCCCGAACCGATTCCGAGCGGATACCGGAAGCGAACCAGCCGAAACGCGTTCGCGCCGCAGGATGAAGCAATATCCCTGCGAACGCTAACGAAACGATCGCCGCAATCCAAATTGTGCGGCTACGATTATGCATGCTGGCTCGGGCGCTCGATGAATCAAAGACTCGCTGCGGACTACTTGTGTTGCTCGCTGTGCTGGCCGGCCTTCTCTTCACGGGCACGTTGACGCTCATCTAGCATCAATTGGTATTCCGCCTTCTGCTGGGGGTTGAGCAAGCCCATTACGCGCTCGGCGCGCTCGCTGCGAATGGCCTCGAACTCCGGCTCCATGGCATCGCGAACTTCCCGAAACCTGTCGTTGATCTCGTCGAAAATCACGATGACCTCGCCCAATTGCTCGTCGCTCAGATCCAGTCTTTCGTCCAGCGAATGAAGCAAGTCGCGGCGATAGGCGGCAGCCGCGTCCACGCCCGCTTCGGCGATCGGCTGCGAGTAAAACTGACTCATGGAGAAACCAAAGGCGCTGCCCGCGATAAATACCGCAGCAAGGTACAGGCCGGCTCTCGTCCTCGATTGATTCATCATCGCGGCAAACCAGCCAGGATCCACTGCGATCCGTCCTGCTCATCAAGGGAGGAAACCGTCAGCGCATCAATGTAACTCGATTCCAAAAGCTGCATGTCGCGAACCCTTTGGTGATTGATCGCCGCAGTCGTCGTGAGCACCGCCGCCGCCAAGCTGGCGGCGAGGGCCAGGCGAGGAGACCAGTTGCCGATCAACGTCAACCAACCGGGGGCTCGCCGATCTTCGATCTTGGCCCAAACCTCAGGCAGAAAATTGGGCGAAGCGTCCAACTCCGGGAACGCATCCCGCGACGCCGCAAACAACTTGTCCAATTCTTGTTCCGTGTTCACTTTAATCACAGCCACCGCCCAAATACTAACCATTCATCATCGCTTTTTCAACGCCTCGTAAGCTTTCAGCGCTCGCTTACGTGCTCTAAACAACC
>CAMPKL010000077.1 GCA_946887065.1 uncultured Bryobacterales bacterium | reverse complement strand
CGTACTCTCCCTCTTTCTCTGTGGTTCCTTGGTTCCGGTTTCGGGACAGGAGCCCGCTGAAATCCAGTCCGTACCGGAGACTCCGCACTCGCGGGTGGTCAAGTACGCCGAGCGCGATGTCGTGCCAGTCAAGGCCAAGATCCGCTACACGACGCTCATCATCCTGCCCGAGGACGAGCGCATTCTCGATTTCACCTGCGGCGACAAGGACTACTGGATCGTCGACGGCAACGAGAACTTCGCCTTCGTTAAGCCTGCCAAGGCGGGCGCCGCGACCAACGTCAACCTCGTGACGGCCAGTGGCAACGTCTACTCGTTCGTCCTCACTGAGGTGTCGGAGAGCGGTGGCGAGCCCGACCTAAAGGTTTTCGTCGAGCCTACTGACGTTTCGATGCTCTCGGCTGCCGTCGGAGAGCCGCGCTTCGTGCCGTCATCTCAGATCGACGACTATCGCCAACAGATCGAGTTGGCGAAGGCTGAAGTCCGCCAGGCAAAGGAGGAAGCGCAGCAACTCATCGACGAAGAGGTCACGGAGTTCCGGTCCAGCTACCCGACCGCACTTCAGTTCGCATACAAGTTCCAGCGCGACCGAAAGCCGTTCTTCGTAAACGCGATCTACCACGACGGCCGATTCACTTACATCAAAGCGTCACCCGACGAGACGCCCGCGCTCTACGAGATGAAGGACGACAAGCCGAATCTCGTCAACTTCGACTTCCGGGACGGGGCGTTCGTCGTCCGGAAGGTGCTGGAGACCGGATACCTCGCCGTCGGCAGGGAGAAGCTGCACTTCATTCTGAAGAAGTGAACTGTCGCCGAGTGCAACGCACAGGGATCAGGCCACCTCCCTCAAAGTCGTTTAGAGAAGCTTCCATGCTCGAATAGTAGCCAGCGTGCTAGAGGTCCGGCATAGCCAACGCCATGCGATGGGGACGAGACCGAGGACTGTGCGAGTATCTGGCCTCGGGAAACGACTAGCCTAGCTATGCGTTCCGACGAAGACCGATGCGGGTATGAGTTTTGTACCCTTCCTGTGGAGGACAACGCCTTCTGGCGGATACGGGTCATACGACGCCGAATCAATCGTCTCCTTCGTGGCGTGCTCGTAGAGCGCGGGAGCGTCTCCTTCACGATTGTTCCAGACGTAGGCGTCCTCGCCCGTGAACGAGTGCCAGTCCGCGCCATTGCGATCCTCGACATGCAGAACAGAGAGGTCCCGTCGCTGACCGGCATGAACACGCAGCACCTCGCCAGGTTTTAGGGTGCAATCCGGCAGATTGACAACCAGCCGGTACTCCGGCTTCCCACCCCACGCAGGATACGCAAGATGATAAACGCCCACGCCGCTGGTGTTGACCGCATACGCGCCGCTGTTCCGAACATCGACCCACTCTCCACCGAGCTGCGCCGCTGGGGGTGAGCCGGCACGGTTCCGGTCCTTTCCCGCCGGATTTGGTTTAATACCGTACACGCTTAGTGTTTTCAAGGTTTTCTCCACGGGCCTGTCGCCCCTAACCCTTAGAGCGACTGAGGACTCGCAGTTTTTCCATCGGATGAAAAAGTTTTCGCAAATGGAAAGATGGGGCCATTCGGATCGCATATAGGGTAGGAAGGGTGACAAACAGGATCGGCGAATGGCAGAGATCTCGCTTGGCGATGTTGATGTTGAGGCGGTTTTATTTCGCCTGACCCGTCACGCGCAAGGCCTGTTCGGAGCTACCCGTACGCTCGGCGCTGAACCCGTCGACGTTGCATATGCAGGGGGCGACGGCCCCGAGGACCTTGCCTTGAACCTCCTATTGAAATTTCTCGACCCGCAAGATCGGACGGTTCGCTGGAAATCGGAGTATGGACGACCGACGACGGACAGCTTGTACGCTCTTCTCCGCACTGCCCTCGGCCGCGATTTTCTCGATCTCAAGAAGTCCCACCGCTATAGGACGACCGTATATCTGAAAACAGAAGGCAGTGATAGCGGTCCACAACTGACGCTTGAGCAACTCGCCGTATATCTCGAAACGCCAGAAGGCGTACTGTTGAAGAAGGAGAGGAACAAAGCGATCATCGGGGAATTCTCGGACGACTTGGAGGCAAAAGAGATACTGGAACTCCAGCTAGATCAGGATGGCTATAACGCTTTCACTAATCAGGAGCTGGCGGAGCTTCTAGATACAACCGTCGACGACATCGAGAACCGGAAGAAACGCGTGAAGACCCGATTGCTCAGAATTCAAAAACGCCAAGCAGAGGGAGCACAAACCAATGCCTAAGCGGCATACCGAACGCCTCTTTGAACAGATCCGGGAAATGGCCGACCGGCTAACGGAAGGAGATGACGCGAAAGCGATCTCCACAGTCGCGTCCGAATTGCGGAAATCTGGCATCGATCCGAATGCCTTGAAGCGGCGGTTCCATGAAGCGGCAAAGCTTCTCGCAGCACGCGAGCGTGCCGCTCGCCGCCCCGCTCCTCTTGCACTTAAACAGGCGATTGAACAGACAGCCCCTGATGAAGTTATGCCATCGGATCCGAGCGCGGCCGATGCAAAGATGTCCCGCTGGCTCGACAAGTTCTCGCGCTCATTCGCTCTGCCTCCCGATCTTGAGGCAGCCCGCGCATTCAGGAAGGGCGACGAAGTGTCGACGGACGAGCAGTCAGAGCTTGACGAGTTGGAAGATCAGTTAAAGAAAGCTGTCCGGGAAGAGCATGACGGGGAGAGGTGATTCCGTCCTCTCCGCCAGCCGAGCGTTCCTGAAGAGATTTGGGGAGGATTGCGGCAAACGGCTTCCCGAGATCCTTCCGCAGATCGGCCTTCGCCTGTACAGTCGCCCGGCGAAGAGCTATGAGGGCGCCTTGCTGAGAATCAAGGGTATCCCACGTGGATATGTCGTGCTCAGCAGCGAGGTCAGGGACATACGGCGCCAGCGTTTTACGCTCGGGCATGAAATCGGTCACTACATACTGCCCGACCAACAGGATCTTTCTCAACCGTGTTGTAAGCAGCAGATTGAGTCGTGGGACGATGCTCTCGCCAAGTCTGAACGCGACGCCAACCAGTTCGCGGCGGAAATTTTGATGCCGCGACCTAGCGTCCAGCCCTTTCTGCGCGAGAAGCCACTCTTCGCCCATGTCGAGGAGATCGCCCACGCGTGCGAGACATCCCTTACCGCATCGGCTTATCGGTATTGCGAGCTTTCCTCATTTCGCATTGCCATGGTTTGGAGTGAGGCACTCTGTGTCCGGTGGTGCAAGCCTTCCGGGGAGTTCGAGCGCTGGATTCGGAAGGGCACCGTTAGGGAGGAAAGCTATGCGTTCGACGCATTCGAAGGCAAGCCCGTTCCCGCTGCTTTTGAATCCGTCGCTGCTTCGGCATGGCTCTTCGAAAAGGGGCTTAAGTCCGAAGCGCGCATTCTCGAACACTCCGTGCCGATGCCGGGGTACAACGGCGTGCTAACACTTCTGTTTATTCCCGAAGAAATAGAGGCCAGCAGCGGCCACGATACCTTGTTGAACGACCTCGATCCCGAGGAGTTTACGCTGTGCCGAAAGACATGGCCGGGCCGCCGATAGCACTGCTCTGCGCCATTTCGAACGGACCGTCGGCCTGAAACGGCGCTCTGGGAAGTTGTCGCAGCGATCCGACTCCTGAAGCGTGATCCAAGTGGACGTAGGGGGAGCCTATTCGTAAGAACAGTCCATACAGGTCGTTCGGCAGCGTTGTCTCAACGGAGAACTACGAATGTCCTTACGTTGTTCGTTCTGAGTTTTGCCAACGAGGCGCTCTCTTGTCTTTAGCTGCTGGGCGACTGTGCCGATTGCGGACCGGCCGACCAGCGCCGAGAATCGAGATGCCCCAGCAAGAGAACGACACGAGTCCCCCAACCGTTCGCGACAGAGCCCCGAAGCCCCCTGGCGTGCTACCCAAAAACGTCCAGGCCTGGGTCCTGATCGGCGTGGCGACCGTCATGGTCTGCGTTCTCGCCTTCTCCGGCGGCCAGTCACCGTCACCCGGGCGAACCGACCCGCTGGCGGAGGACGACGCCGTCACCGACCCCAATGCCGCACGCATCCAGGAGTACCGCAACCGCCTCGAAGCCGCGGCGCGCAAGCTGGAGGCCGAGCGTCAACGGCTCAAGCAGGCGACTGCCGCGCTCATGACCGAGCCGCCCGAGCCGGAACCCGAGAGCGGGCCGCCGCCGTTCCAGCAATACGGCTACTACCGCTCGCAGCCTGAGCCGCCCACGACGCAGAAGACGGCGCTGGAGCAAGAGCGCGAGCGCCGCGAGTACGAATCGCTGTTCGCCTCGAACGTCGCACTCACCTTCCGGGAGGACGAGGCGCCAGCAAAAGCCGCGACACCTCCGAACCCGCCCAACCCAGAGGCCGCTAGTCCCTGGCCGGTCGCCTACCCGGCCGCTTGGCCGCTGACTCCGCCGAGCGCCGCGACGGCGCAATCAACCACGCCGCCAGGACAGCTGCAGCCCGAGTCGCCACCGACCGAACCAAACACCGACTCCCCCAACCGCGCCACCGGCAAGCAGTACCGCCTCTTCCAAGGCACCTGGATCGAGGCCGTCCTCACCAACCGCCTCAACGCCACCTTCACCGGCCCGGTCAACTGCATGGTCACCACCAACGTCTACTCGCACGACCGCCAGCATGTCCTCATCCCGCAGGGCAGCCGCGTGCTCGGCGAAGCGCGCCGCGTCGACCAGCTCGGCCAGCAGCGCGTCGCCGTCTCCTTCCACCGCATCGTCATGCCCGACGGTTACTCCGTCAGTCTCGACCAGTTCCAGGGCCTCAATCAGGTCGGCGAGAGCGGCCTCAAGGACAAGGTCAACCACCACTACACGCGCATCTTCGGCGCCAGCCTGGCCCTCGGGGCCATCGCCGGCTTCAGCCTCCACAACACCAACCAGGGCCTCAACCAATCCGGCATGGACGCCTACCGCGCCGGCGTCGCCCAGAACCTCGGCCAGTCCGGTACGCGCATCCTCGACCGATTCCTCAACATCCTCCCCACCCTCACCATCCGCGAGGGACACCGCGTCAAGATCTACCTCTCGGCCGATCTTTTGCTGCCCGCCTACGACCTCCACCGGATGCCCAACGACCTGTAGAGTACAGCGCCGCCATGCCCATTTTTCAGGAGCCTTTCTCCGCCTTTTGTGATAAGCAAAAACGTGGAGGCTCCGCTCATGTCCCCTTGCCGAACGCTCCAGCTCCTTACTCTCTCCGCCGCTTGCGCCTGCGCCGCGGCCGTCAATACCGGCTGCAGCGACGCCGTCGTGGCCGATCGCGAGCAGCAGAAGATCGAGAGCTCGCCCGAGGCCAAGCGCCAACAGCGCGAAGCCGCCGAGCGGGGCATCGAGGGCACGACCGAAGCCCTCGAAGGCATGGAGAACGCGTTCGACACCGGCGCCGCGCCCCAGCCGGACGCGCAAACGCAACCCGACAAACCGCCTGAGGAGACTCCCAAATGACCAAGAAACTCGCCGCCCTCGCCCTGCTGATCGTTCTCGCTGCCACCGCCGCCTTCGCCCAGGTCCCATTCCTCGGCGGCCTGCCTGTCTTCGATGCCACCAACTTCGGCAACGCCATCAAGCGCCACCTGGAGATGGTCAAGCAATACGAGCAACTCGTGCTGACCTACGAGCAGCTCATCCTCGAGTACGAGCATTTCCTGTGGATGGCCAAGCAACTCCCCGGCCTGCCGCGCCACGCGCTGAGCTACACGCCCTGGCGCTATTCCAGCTCGACTGATGTCTACGGCACGAGCGGCGGCTGGACGCAGGCCATCAACACCGGCGCGGGCGTCATCCCCGGATACCGTCGCGCAACCGAACCGCTCCGTACTTTCGGCGCCGCCCTCTCAAACATTCCTGCCAACCAAATCGAACGCGTGAAGACGGACTATGCGACGGTCGAGTTGGCCGATGCCGCGAATCTGCATGGCATCGAGGTATTAGGCCTCCAACGCGCAAAGGCGAAGGCGAACGAACGGGAAGTCCTGGAATTGGAGGCTGCGACGCTATCGACCGACGAAGAGATGAACACGCAAATCGCCGTGCTCAACAAGATCAACGCGGCTGGAATGATGGCGATCCGGGCGAGCCAGGATACGAACCAGTTGCTCGTGGCGGTACTGGAGCACCAGATCGCGGAATCCAAGAGGCGACGGGATGCGGAGGCGGCGCAAATCACCGACACAATCGAGTTTCAGCACAGAGCGCGACCGGTGGCTGTCCGGGGGATCAGCGGAACCGCTAGCATTCTACAGTCATACCGGCTACCGTGACTCTAAGTCTCTCGGCGCTCCGCGATGACTTAGTTTAAGCTGCTGATTCCGCTCCTGAGTGCGCTGATCCGGATTGCCCAAGATCCTGTTGCGGTTCGGGCTGCTCAAGAGCGTTTCGTCCGGCTCCCCTCTTCGCAATGCCAAACTGGATCTCACTCCTACCGCGTCGTCTCCACCTCCGCCAACCAATCTGGCGAGGGAACATTGGGGCAATCCGTACGAATCAGATCTGGATCTTCAGCACCTCTAGATGCTGGCGATCTCTTCGGCGAGTTGATTGCGAACGCGCTGGACCTCTTTGGCACGATCCCTCGCGACTCCGGCTTCACCCGATCTTCCTTGGCCATCAAGGGCCTCGCCCAGTAATTCCCAAGCCTGAGTCCTCCAGGGTGCGAGTTGTGTGGCGATTTCGGCCTGTTCAACGGCTGTGCTATAGTCTCCCGCTCGGCATCGAAACGCCGCTCTTTGAAACGGAATCCCCCAGTGTTGAGGATAGAAAGACTTAGCGGTTGCGAGCACCTCCTCTGCTTCTTCGTGCTCCTCAAGCCAGTCATGAAACCTCGCCAAGAAACAGAAATCGTCGGGTTCTCTTAGCTGTTCATCTTGCACAATCTCGGAGAAGAACTCATCCGTGCCTCTCACCATTACGCGCTTGCCGTCGTCTGTCATCTTGCCAATACAGAACCCATCTGCTATCGTCATCGCCCTAACCCGCTTGAGGCTTGTGGTGTAGGCATGAAGCAGGGGGTGCTCATCCTTGACCTCGGCTATCTTCGCGAGCCAACGATTGCAGAATTTCAAGCATTCTTGATAGGACCTGGCGCGGTCGAGACAGCGAGCTTGTAGATAGACCAGGAATACACGATGTGTGACATGCAGAGGGAGTTCCATCACACCAGCAATCTCTGCTGAGCACTGAGCGTAGGCGGTCGTGGACTCAAGCGCGACCGCCAGTTGCCGCCGCACAGGGAGATATCGTGGATTCAGGTTCTTCGCCTCCCGCAGCAGGCGGACCGTATGCCTCAGGTGCTCGACGGCGCGCGGCCAGTCGCGCTCTCGAATGGTATTGGCGTACTCATAATTAAAAGTTGCCACCTCCTCCAACGAGTGCACATTCCGGTTGCCCACGAGTCTTTTCATGGCGGTCACAGCACCCGCCTTGAAGTCCCCTAACGCGGTCTGCGAAACAAGCAGGTTGCCGACCAAATCCTGGTCATCACCGTACTGGCGTAGCCCCTCAATGCTCGTGATTCTCGCGGCGCCAAAGTCGCCGACCCGAATTTGAGCGTAGGAAAGGTTCACGAAATACTCCGCAGGCTTCTCCACTGCCGCGGATAGGCATTCCAGCACCTTGATCGCCTCGTCCGCGCGGCCAAGCTGAGTCAAGCAAAGTGCGTACGCCGTCGCGACGCACTGGTCGTGAGGCGAATCTGGGTGAGCGGTGGCCATCTCGGGAACGAATAGACTTCCCAAGATTTCCGCCGCCGCACTGTAGTCCCCAACCGAGACGAGCACGTCTGCCTCTCTGATAAATGGCTCCAACTCCGAGTGATCGATGACACGATACGTGCCTTCAGCATTTTCCACCGCGTCCTTCCATCGAAAGCGAGGGAACGTCCGAGCTCCCACCATGGACATCGCGTATCGCTCGCCGGGGATGTAAGTGCGGTAGGGCACATTTCGTGTCTTGGCTGCTTCGGCCAGGGCGACATCTAGCGATCCGTAGTCCTGCGGCCTTTTCCCTGGGTCCTTCTGCAGACATGCGTGGATAACATCTTCCGCACCAAACGTCGTCTTACGAAAAAACCGTCGCAGTGAGGTTGGCGACTCAAAGAGGTGCTTTAGCGCTACCTCTTCCGCCGTGGCCCCGACGAACGGACAGCCTTGAGATTCCCATTCGTACATTAGACAGCCAAGGCTATAGATGTCGGCTCGGTGATCGGGGGGCACCTCGGCGAGAATTTGTTCTGGAGAAGCGTAGTAGATGGTGCCGAGGAATTGCCCGGCGGCCGAAAGGTTTAGATTGGCGCTGTCGAGCTTTCTACCTGTCGTGGCCGGGAGAGCCGCGGCTAGCGGCAGCGCCAGGCCCCAGTCCGATACGAATGCAAGACCATCCTCATCAAGCAAGATGTTCTCGGGCTTTAGGTCTCGATGTATGACGTCGTGCCTTTGATTCGCCCACGCCAGCGTGCCTACGACACGCGCCATCACCGAAAAGAAAAATTCCGGAGTTCGGTTTTGAAGGTGCCTTCTCAGGTCGCCTCCAGGCATCCATCTGGAGCAAACCACAGGGATTTCATTAACTCGAGTGACACATAAGGCTTCCACGACTCCTTCGCAAGCCGAGAGTGTGGTCCAGATGCGAATTTCACGAAGATACCGGGCCCAGGCGTCGGAGTCTCCGACGACTTCGCTCTGGATCACTTTTAGTGCGAATGTATCTCCGCCCTGCGTGATGCGGAAGCACTCGCCCATCCCGCCCCTGATTGACTGTTCAATCCTGAACTCGGGCGAGGCAGATCCAAGACTCTCTGCCAATTCTGGGATTCGCAATAGCTGGCCGACTTTAAAGGGCATCTTCCGAGTGAGTACCGGCCAATTCTACAGGTCTTGAATATTCTTGTCTCGCGCGTTTTCACTCTTCGCGAAGGCAACTCAGACCAAGTGCGAGGAAGGAGGCATCAGGACTCTGCGCCGAGAAGGCTGTATTCGTTGCTGTACCTACGGGAGAATGTGGGCTCAGACCCACGCTTCTCGGCCTTCGAGAGCGAGCCGAAGAGCCGTACAAAGTGAGGCCTCGGGGATCGCACCAAGGTCTTCGCTCCGAGTTCGTGCTTTGTATGATTCAAGGTTTGACGATTGACGGAACTCTAGGCTGAGGCTCAAGGTCCCCGGGCCGCCACCTTTGGTGTCTAGCCGACCGAAGCCCGTAGTAGATACCTCCCACAGTTGTCCGTCACACAGAAATTGTCGAATCATCCGCCTGTCCTCCTGTTGCTATTTGGCAACCTCGCGTCATTCTAAATCAACACGGCAAGGCTGCTCATCTTCTCGCGCTCGGCTGAAGGCGCGCTGTGGATGGGAATCCCTCCAGACGGTAGGCCATTGGACAAGGCTTGGTTGGATATTATTCTGTGCGGCATTGTGTATTAACGAAGCTGACTCGAAACTCAAGAGGAGCGTCAAATTCCTGCAAGTGAAAAACAGTACTGGGGCCGCCATGCGATGTTTGCGAGATTTCGAAGAATCCAGTCACGCCGACCATGAGGACTCCTGTGCCGCCGGACGAACAGTGAAGCGGGTGCCCTTCGGAAAAATGGAACACGACGGAAATGAGTTCTCCCGCGTCGTTCGGCAGAGGCAGGCTTACTCCGCTGAATGACGCCGAGGCGATACTATCAATATCCAGTCCCTCGCGTTCGACAACCTGGTGATTCTCCTCGGTCGCAACGCATGCATCTATATGCGTCTTCAGAAAAACTATTGAGCCGCTATTCGACTTCAGAAACGAGATGAACTCATCATTTCCGGCTGACGTTATGCAGATCACATCCGAGAAGGTGTGAACCGTATGGCTGGGTGAGCCAGGGTCCCAAGAGATCCCACCAAGTGGTGTGGAAACCCCTGTTATTCGAGAGAGGAGTCGCTTCAGTCGTTGCATTTCGGTTAGTGGTGCCGACAGAAAGGCGCACGGAGATCACCCACCCCAATAGCGCCCGCGTCTCGTCGGAAGGAGATCCCCGGAAACAACGCCAAGCTGTGCTGCTTGGGCTGAGGTCCCAGCAATGTAGAGTCCGGTTGCCAAGGATAGGTTCTTGCCCGCTTGTTACTGCCTCTCTTGAGCTTTCCGTCCACCCAACACTCGTCGTTTCTGTAGGCCACTTTGCTCGCTCTCGCTCTCGGCTCGCCCAGGATTCGTGATGCCCCCCGACAACTACTTCACCGTCGTCGTTCAATCGATCACCGAACTGTTGACCCGCCATTCCGACATGTTCGTTGCGATGGGCGGGACCCTCTTCCGCGGCTTCG
>CAMPKL010000076.1 GCA_946887065.1 uncultured Bryobacterales bacterium | reverse complement strand
GCCCAGACTGGAGATGATCTGGATCACGCCATACTCTTCGCCGCCCCAGGGACGGCGTTGGTTCTCGCTGGTGATGTCTCCCGGACCGGCGCGAAGCAGCGGCTGGTTCCAACCATGCATCTTTTGCAGGTTGTGGCCTACGCTGCCCATGTAGCCGGCCTCCACCATGAAAGTGCTGGTGACCTGACGTTGCAGGTTGAACACCCACTGCTGAATGTTTGGAGTTTTGCGGCCGGCATCGTTCGAGAACGTGTACAGACCGTTCACGCAGTTGCCGTCCCAGTTCGAGCAAGAGCCGCCGGCGGCCTTGGTAGCCCAGGGGCCGTCGAAGTTGACGCTCGGGATAGCGTCGGTGCCGCGGTTGGTGTCGCGGGCGCCGAAATTGCGGGCCATATCGAACACCGGGTTAGCGGTGTCTTGGGCATAGAACATGCCGTAACCGGTACGGATCGTCGTCTTCGCATCCGGCGCCCAGGAGATGCCCAGACGAGGCGCGAAGTCGTTGGTGTCCCACTTAATCAGCCGCCGGCTGAACAGCAGCTCGCTGCTGACCGCCTGCGGAATGATGTCGGCGAAGTGGAAGGCCAGGCCTTCATGGAAGTCGGTCGCATTGCCTGGCCGAACCAACGTCGGCGTCGGGCAGCTCTCGTCGATGCCCGTGTCGTCGACGCCTAAACAGCCGTGGAAGAGAACGTTGACGTAGCCCGAGTGTTTGTCGTGCCACGGCGGAGTGTTCTCATACCGCAAGCCGATGTTCATGGTCAGCTTCGGAGTCACCTTCCAGGTGTCTTCCAGGTACAGCATTACCGGCTTGCGGCGGAACTGCACGTTGGGAAGACCGCTGGAGCGGGTCGCTTCGTTGAGGTAACCGGTCAGGAAGGTGGCGAAGGCCGTGCCGGTCGCTTGACGGTTGGTGCTCGGATCAGCAGTCTGGATGTTGTCGGAGAGGAACTGGCCGCGTCCGAACTGGTTGCCGGTCTGCGCGTAACGCGCTTCCGAGATGTCGATGCCGAACTTCAAGGTGTGGTTGCCGCGAATCCAGCTCGTGTTGTTGACGATTTGGAAGTTGCGGTTACGGTTGACGAACGGCCCCTCGGTGCTTTCGCCCCATCCGGAAACGAAGTTGTTGCGCCCGCCCATGCCGACGTCTGGGCTGCCCCAGTTGATTTCGGCCGGGCTCGGCATGCCGGGGATCGCCAGTTCGCCGGTGACGTCGCGCTCGCCGTTGAAGCGAGTTAGCTTGTCGTTGTTGAACAGGCTCACGCCCAAACGCAACTCGTTGACCAGCGTCGGCGAGAAGGTGCGCGTGTTCGACAGCATGATCTGCTGCACGTCGGTGGTGATGCGCTCGTCTTGGAACTCGAAGGTGCGGCCCGACTTGACCGTCTCTCCGCCCCAGCTGTAGCGGCCGAACCACTGCGAACTGGCGTTCTCGGTGAAATCGCCGCGGGTCATGAACTGGTCCCATACCACCGGGCGCGGCGTATCACGGGTGTAGTTCGGCCCCTGATTCACCGACTCGAAGCGGGTCGGACTGGGATAGAACTCCAGCAGTTTCTTCGAGGTCGGGTGAATACGACTCGTCGGAATGATCTTGTTGGCGAACTCGGTACCCACGTACTGGCCTGGAGCCACCTGCATCACGCTGGCCGGATCGAAGATCCTCGGGTGCTCGGCGCCCGAGAAATCGCCCGCCCGCATCGCCGCGTTGGCGACCGTTGACTGGGCGAAACCGAATACGCTCTCGCGCAGGCCTTCGAAGTTGCCCATGAAGAACACGCGGTTCTTAATCACAGGACCAGTCGCAGTGAAGCCGTACTGGTTGCGGCGGAAGGGATCCTTATCGCCGTGCTGTCCCCAGGTGCGAGCCTGGATCTTATCGTTGCGCAGGAATTCGTAGGCCGTGCCGTGGAATTCGTTGGTTCCCCCCTTGGTGGTCACGGTGACCTGCGAAGAGGACTTGCCGAACTCGGCGGAATAAACGCCCGTCTGAACCTTGAACTCCTGGATCGCGTCGACCGAGGGCCGAATGATGAAGGTGTTGAAGTTCGGGTCGGTGTTCTCCACGCCGTCCAGCGTGTAGCGGTTGAACTGTTGGCGCTGACCAGCGATCGAGATCGACTGGTTGGCGCGCTCGCCGCCTTGACGGGAGTCGGCCTGGCCGCCCGACGCCATCTCGGACGAGACGTTCGGGCTGAGCTTGACCAGGTTCAGGTAATTGCGGCCGTTGATCGGCAACTCAACGATGCGTTCGTTGTCGATGACCGTACCGACCGCCGTGTCTTGAGTCTGCAACATCTGCGCGCTCGCCTCGACTTCAACGACCTCGGTCACAACCCCGACTTCGAGCGTGAAGTTGTTTCGGACGGTAGCGCCGACCTGCAGCAGCAGGTTGCCTGTACGCGCGGTTCGGAATCCTTCCGACTCCGCCGTGATTGTGTAGGTGCCAGGGTTGAGGAACGGTACTGTGTAGTTGCCCGCCTCATTGGTTTCCGCCGTGCGGGATATTCCCGTGGCGTCATTCGTAATCGTAACCGTCGCCCCGGCGATAACCGCGCCGGAAGGATCAGCGACCGTGCCCGCGAACTCGCCAAAGTTCTGGGCGTACGCCGGCGTCAAAGCCAGCAACACAGTCGCGACCACAGTGAACCATGCACTTTTTCTCAAGCTGATATTCTCCTGCTTTGCTACTTAATTCGAGCAGGCCGTCAGACAGTCATACAGCTATACAACCCCACGGCCAAGCCCCCACTTGGCTGGTCCACATATTGAGACCCTGGTCCCCATTTCAGATTTCAAACTGGTTGATCGGTCCCCAATGTGCACTCAACCGTTTCGGGTATGAGTTCAACCCGCAGCAGAGTATAATTTTGCTTTCATCTGCCGTCAATAATTTCATTAGTCTATATCGCCATAATGGAAAATTTATTTGCATACTACTTGCCGATTTTGTTTTTACGGTTATCGTGGACAGACCGCGAATCAACACATAACAAGCTCTATACAACACGTATGAACAGTTCGAATCGTAAGGTGCTATGCCGCTTTCAACCCATCGCCGTCACCCCTTAGAGGCGACCGCACGCCGATCTCGCGCCGTTCGCGGCGCTCTTCCAAGCGCCTGTCCCATTTCCCTTTTTGGTCCCGGCTCTGTTAGGCATAGAGAAGCGCATGGCTCGCTTCGAGTCCTGGCGTCGCACAGCACCATGTCTTTTGCCGGCCTCACAGTCGTCTCGCTCGAAAGCCGCAGGGCCGACTTGGTGGAGAACCTCGTCCGCGACGAGGGCGGCATTTGCTTCAACGCTCCGTCCGTACGTGAACTGCCGCTGGAAGAGAACCACTCATGTCTCGAACTGGTCCGGGAACTCGTTGCGGACCAGCACGACGCGTTGGTGCTCACAACTGGAGTCGGCCTCAGTTACTTGATCGACGCCGCGGACAGCATTGGCCTCAAAGCGGAATTGATCGAGGCTCTCAAGCGCGTCAAGACCGTCTCGCGCGGCCCCAAACCGGCGGCTGTGTTGCGCGACTTCGGCATCAAGCCGACAATCAACGTGCCGGAACCCAATACCTGGCGTGAGATTGTCGAGGGCATCAAGGCCTTGCCGGCCAAGACCGTTGCGGTGCAAGAGTACGGCGTCTCGAATCCAGAATTCGTCCTGCAACTCGAAGCGCAAGGAATGCGGGTCAAAGCGGCCCCCGTCTACCGCTGGGCTCTGCCTGAAGACTTAGGGCCGATGCGCCGGGCCGCGCAGATGGTTGCCGCCGGCAATTGCGACATCGCCTTGTTCCTCTCCTCGGTCCAACTCACGCACCTTTTGGAAGTCAGTGCGGCTTTGGGCCTGCGGGATCTCGTTTTGGATCGTCTCCGCCGCTCGATTGTCGTGGCTTCAATCGGCCCAGTGATGACGGACGCTCTGACGAAAAACGAAATCTCGCCTGACTTCTCTCCGCGTCATCCCAAGCTCGCGATCTGCATCCGGCAACTGGCGGCCGTGGCGCAATCGCTGGCGGCGGAGAAAAAAGCGCGCGCTCGATAGAACTTTTCTATTGGGTCGAAATCCGCGCACAGGTTCTTGCAATCGGATTCCGGCTGGGTTAACTTCGTATCAGATTCAACATTCGCTGTTGAGTCCGTCTTAGCCGAACGGGTGCTAGGCGAACACAAAATGGGACACCGTAAGTCCTTGTTCGCTGTCGGGCCCCGTTCGATTCCCGACTCTCCACTCAGTTTTAGTTAGCGGCGTACCAACGCTACTGCTGTTTCTCCGCTCTGTTTGCGGGGCCTGCGGATGTGTTGACGCCCCTCACCCAGCCACTTGCGGCTGCGGCAACGGCGGAGGCTCATTCGGGATGTCGGACCAGCAACGGCTCGTAGTGATCGGCAACGGCATGGCCGGCGTCGCCTGCGTGGAACAGGTTCTGCGTTTCAAGCAGAACTTTGCAATCACCATCTTCGGCGACGAAAGGCACGTCAACTACAACCGCATTCTGCTCTCCTCCGTCCTGGCCGGCGAACGGAGCGTCGATGAGATCACGATCAACGGCCTCGATTGGTATCGCCGCAACGGGATCGCGCTGCGAGCCGGCGTTCGGGCCGTCGGTATCGATCCCGCCGCCAAGACTCTCACCGCCGAGGACGGCAGCGTCACCCCCTACGACAAACTGATCATCGCTACCGGCTCCTCGCCCTTCATCCCGCCTTTTGAGGGCGTCGACAAGAAAGGCGTTTTCACATTCCGCAATCTCGACGACACCCACGGCCTGCTTGAGAACTCGCGTCCCGGCGCCAAGGCGGTCGTCATCGGCGGAGGCCTTCTCGGTCTTGAGGCTGCCCGCGGTCTGCAAGTCCAGGGCTGCGATGTGACGGTCGTGCATCTAGCCGACTGGCTCATGGAGCGCCAACTCGACGCCGTCGGCGGCCGCTATTTGGCCGGTAAGATGGCCAATCTCGGCGTGCGCGTGTGCACCAGCGCCAACACCCGCTCACTGGTCGGCAACGGCCGCGTCGAAGGCGTCGAGCTCAAGAACGGCGAATTGCTCGCTGCCGATTTGGTGGTCATCGCCGCCGGCATTCGCCCCAATACCGCCATCGGCAAGGCCGCCGGCCTCAAAGTGAATCGCGGCATCATCGTCGACGACTTCATGCGCACCTCCGACCCCGACATCTACGCCGTGGGCGAATGCGTCGAACATCGCGGTCAACTCTTCGGCCTCGTGGCGCCGCTGATGGAGCAGGGCAAGATTCTCGCCGCGACGATCACCGGCAACGAATGCGCCGGCTTTGAATCCTCCACTCCGGCAGCCAAGCTCAAGATCATGGGCGTCGACGTCTTCTCCGCCGGCGAAGTCGACGACGCTGCCGAGAACGTCGAGTGCGTCCGCTACGAAGACCCTTCTCTTGGCGTCTATAAAAAGCTCGTCCTACGGGACAACAAACTTGTCGGCGTTGTGCTGGTCGGGGATGCTTCCGACTCGCACCGCTACACCGATTGGTTGCGGACGAAACAGGACCTCACCCCAGTCCGAGGAAGCCTGCTCTTCCCCCAGCCCAGCGCCGACAAGGGTCTGGATCTCGCGCAGATGGCCGACAGCGAAACCGTTTGCGGCTGCAACGGCGTTACCAAAGGCGACATCATCACCGCGATTCACGAAAGGGGCCTCAACACCATGGCCCAGCTCAAGGAATGCACGCGGGCATCGACCGGCTGCGGCTCTTGCACCGGACTATGCGAAAGCCTGCTCAAGGCCGTGGCGCCGGAGTTTGAGGAGACCAAGAAGGTGCTCTGCGGCTGCGTGCCGTTCAGCCAAGACCAACTCCGCGAAATCATTCGCGGCCAGCAGATCAAGTCCGTCCAAGAAGTACTCGAGGTTTACGGCAACGGTCACGGTTGCCAGATTTGCCGCCCGGCCTTGAGCTATCTCGTCGACGTCATTTGGTGCGGCAGTCACGAGGAAGATCGCTCCGCTCGTTTCATCAACGATCGCGTCCACGCCAACATCCAAAACGACGGCACCTTCTCCGTTGTCCCTCGCATGCGCGGCGGCATCACGACGCCCGACGAGTTGCGCAAGATCGCCGACGTCGCCGACAAGTACAAAGTGCCGATGGTCAAGGTCACCGGCAGCCAGCGCATCGACCTGCTGGGCATCAAGAAAGAAGACCTCCCCAAGGTTTGGGCTGACCTGGGCATGCCCTCTGGCCAAGCCTATACCAAGGGCGTACGCATGGTGAAGACCTGCGTCGGCACGACCTTCTGCCGCTTCGGCACGCAGAACTCCATCGACACCGGCATCGAACTGGAGAGGCGTCTGGAAAACCTCTTCACGCCTCACAAATTCAAGATGGGCGTCGTCGGTTGTCCTCGCAACTGCGCCGAGGCGACCGTCAAAGACGTCGGTCTTGTCGGGCAAGAAGGGTCCTGGCAGGTTGTTGTCGGCGGAGCGGCCGGCAAGGGCGTACGCAAGGCTGATTTGCTGGTCACTGTCGAAACCACGCCCGAAGCCATCGAGGCCGCCGAGCTTTTCTTCCAGTACTACCGCGAGAACGCCAATTACCTCGAACGCAGCTACGACTTCGTCGAGCGTCTCGGCATAGAGAAGGTGCGCAAAGAAACCGTCTACGCGGTCGACGAAGCAAAGCGGGGTCTGCTGGAACGCCTCGGTAAATCCAAGGAGCGTTCTTACGACGCGTGGCTCGAACGCGATCAGCCTTCCGACCCGACCCAGTTCATTCAAATTCAACCGCTCGACCAAAGCCCCTTCGGCGCGCCCAAGGAGACTGTCACAGCATGAAGTGGATCCGCGTCACCCGCATCGAAAACATTCCCGTACGCCAAGGCCGCGTCGTGAGCTTCGGCTCGCTCGAGTTGGCCATCTTCAACCTGGGCGGCGCCTTCCGCGCGGTGGAGAGCCGCTGCCCCCACAAGCAAGGCCCGCTGGCCGACGGCATCGTCGCCGGCGACGACATCATCTGCCCGCTGCACAACTGGCGCATCTCGTTGGACTCGGGATTCGTCAAGCAACCCGCCGATCACAGCGAGTCGTGCGTCAAAACCTACCCCTGCCGTACTGAAGCGGGAATCGTGATGGTCGCCATCCCCGAAGAAGCGGTCAAGGAGGCGGCGGCCTAACGTGGCTTCTCCGATGATCTACCCGGGGACGATCGATAACCCGTTCGTCATTCTGCCCGGCGGCCAGTCTCCTCCGCGAACGTCGCGCGAAGCGCGCGGCTTAGTCGGCGATTCGCCGCTGATCCCGGCGATCCCGTTGAAGGACGGCGAGCAGTATCGCTTCCACTTCGACATGACCAAGTGCGTGGGCTGCAAATGTTGCGAAGTCGCCTGCTCGGAACAAAACAACAATCCTCCCGAGATCTCCTGGCGGCGCGTCGGCGAAGTCGAAGGCGGCACCTTCCCCAATACGCAACGGCTTTACTTGTCGATGGGCTGCAACCATTGCGCCGAGCCCGCTTGTATGAGCGGCTGCCCGACGCAGGCGTACTCGAAGGATGCGAAGACCGGCATCGTCCTGCACGACGCATCCGTCTGCATCGGTTGCGAATACTGCATCTGGAATTGCCCCTACAGTGTGCCGGTGTTCAACGAAGAACGCGGCGTCGTCGGTAAGTGCGATATGTGTCACGGCCGCTTGACGCAAGGCGACAAGCCCGCCTGCGTCAACGCTTGCCCCTCTGAAGCGATTCAAATCGAGATCGTCAACATCGAAGACTGGAAGCGCGAGTTCGCCGAATCGGCCAACGTAGTCGGCCTGCCCAGCGCGGCGGACACCATCTCGACCACGCGCATCACTCCTCCGCCGAATATGCCGACCGATGCCGAGAAGGCGGACTATCACCGCGTCCGGCCCGAGAAACCCCACTGGTCGCTCGTCTGGGTCACCGTGTTGACGCAACTCTCCGTCGGCGGCGTGATCGCCGCGTGGGCGCTCGGGCTGCTCGGCGACGATCAAGTCCGCATCGCCGCTACCGTATCCCTCGTTCTAGGACTTGTGTCGCTCGGCGCCGCGCCGTTGCACCTGGGCCGCCCCGCGTTCGCGCCGCTGGCCATGCGCGGCTGGAAGACGTCGTGGCTTAGCCGCGAGATCATCGGCCTCAGCGCCTTCGGCGGCGCGGCCAGCGCCTATGCCGCGTCGTTGTGGCTGGGTATTCCGGGCACGGCATTACTCGGCGCCGCCGCTGCGATATTCGGACTCGCCGGCGCCTATGCGACTTCGCGTATCTACCTCGTTCCAGGCCGCCCGGCTTGGAATTCCTGGCATACCGTCAGCGGATTCTTGCTCACCGGCGCCGTGCTGGGACCGCTGCTGCTCGCCGCATCGGGCAGTGGAGGCCCTGGGCTCAGCGCCGTCGCCGCCGCGGCCGCAATCTTGCAAACGTTCAATCAAGTCTGGAAGTTCTTCGCGCTCATCCGCTCCGAGGAGTTCGAGAAACAAGCGACTGCCCGCCTGCTTTCCAACGAATTCTCTCGGCATCTGCTGGCGCGTCTCGCGTTCACCGTCCTGGGCGGTGTGGCCCTCAATCTCGCCGGCTTCCCCGCCATCGGCTTTGTTCTCGCCTTCGCCGGCGAAGTCCTCGGACGCTATCTGTTCTTCGTCACCGTCGTGCCGAAAAACATGGCCATGACCTTCTTCGGATACCAACAGGAGGCGGCGTGAACGTAAAACGATTGCTCGGCATCGATACGCTGCAGGAGAAGTACCGCTACGCGCAAGATCCGCGCTTCGGCTACACCTCCGCCGCCAAGATTCCCGATCACTGGGTGCCGACTACTTGCGGCTACTGCTCAGTCGGTTGCGGCATGGAGATCGGCGTCAAAGCAGGCAAAGCCGTCAGCGTGCGCGGCAACGAAGCTCATCCGGTGAATATGGGCAAGCTCTGCCCCAAGGGCCTTGCAGAGCACCACATCCTCGAGGCCGAGTCGCGCGCGGTCAAACCGTTGCTTAAGCAAAACGGCAAGCTCATGCCTGTTACCTGGGACGACGCCCTGGACACGATGGTCGCTAAATTCCTTGAGGTCCAGCGCAAATACGGACCGCGCGCCCTCGGCGTCGTCAGCACCGGCCAACTCGTCAGCGAAGAGTTCTACACGCTCGGCAAGCTCGTTCAACTCGGCTTCCGCACCAATAACTACGACGGCAACACCACGCTGTGCATGGCCAGCGCCGTCTCGGGCTACAAACGGTCCTTCGGCAGCGACGGCCCTCCCGGCGCCTACGACGATCTGGAGAAAGCCGATGTCGTCTTGTTGGTCGGCGCCAACATCGCCGACAACCACCCGATCCTCTGCTACCGCCTTGAGCGCAACAAGAACAAAAAGCTCATCGTCGTCGACCCGCGCGTCTCGAAGACCGCCGGCATGGCCGACGTGCATCTGCCCATCAAGCCGCGTACCGACATCGCCCTGCTCAACGGCATCGCCCACATTCTGATTCGCTCCGGTCTGATCAATCGCGACTACATCGATGCTCACACCGAGGGTTTCGACGAACTCGAGCAGCACTTGGAAATGTACACGCCTGAGCGCGTCGCGCAAGTCACTGGCCTCGGCGAAGAGCAGATCTACCAAGTCGCCTTGATGTACGGTCGCGCCAAGGCGCCCTTCATCGCTTGGACCATGGGCGTCAACCACTCGACCCAAGGCGCTGAGACCGTCAACGCCATCAACAACCTCGCACTGCTCACCGGCCACATCGGCAAGGCCGGCGCGTCGCCCTTCTCGATCACCGGCCAATGCAACGCCATGGGCAGCCGCGAGTCGAGCGCCACGTCCAGCCTGCCCGGCTATCGCAAGTTTGAATCCGCCGAAGACCGCGAAGACCTCGCTCGCTTGTGGAACGTAAGCCCCGACGAGTTGCCCACCGAACGAGGCCACGCGTATCCGGACATCGTCGAGGCTTGCGTCAAGGGCGAGATCAAAGCGCTCTGGATCATCGCGACCAATCCGGCCGTCTCCTTCCCGAATATCGAAGTCCTCAAGCAAGGCTTCGACAACCTCGACTTCCTCGTCGTGCAAGACGGTTTTCATCCGACGCCAACCACCGAACTCGCCGACCTCGTTCTGCCTGCCTCCATTTGGGGCGAGAAAGAAGGCGTCTACACCAACTCAGAACGCCGCGTCAGCAAGGTGAATCCAGCGGTTGCGCCTCCGGGCGAAGCGAAGTCCGACTTCGAAGTCTTCCTGGCCATCGCCGAGAAGTTGGGCATCCGCGAAAAGCTTTACCCTGGCTGGCAAAGCCCCAAGGACGCCTTCAACGAATGGCGCAAAGTCTCTGCCGGCCGCCTCTGCGACTACTCCGGCATCAGCTACGA
>CAMPKL010000075.1 GCA_946887065.1 uncultured Bryobacterales bacterium | reverse complement strand
CTTTAGCCATCCTCCAATCGCGCTTGGCAGTGTCTATCGAAACATTGAGGACTCCGGCGGTTTCTTCGATGCTCAACCCGCCGAAGTAACGAAGTTCCACCACCCGGCCTTTGCGGGCGTCGATTTTTGCTAGTTCGTCGAGCGCGCGGTGGAGCGCCAACAGTTCGATGCCATATTCCTCAGCCGCCAACACCACATCATCGAGGGAGACGCGCAGGGCCTCTCCGCCACGCTTGGCGGAGCCGCGTCTTCGTGCGTGATCCACCAGGATGCGGCGGATGATCTGTGAGCAAAGGGCTAGAAAGTGGGCCCGGTTTTCGCACTGGATTCCACCGGAACGCACCAATTTGAGATAGGCGTCATTCGCCAAGGCGGCGGATTCCAGGCTGTCCCCCGGGCGCCGTCCCGCAAGATGCCGGCGCGCCACTCGGCGCAATTCGGGATACACGATTTGCATCAAGCGATCGAGCGCCTGCCCGTCGCCGCCGTTCCAGGCCGTGAGCATCGCTGTGATGTCCTGGCCGTCCGGATTGGTCACGCCGGGGAATTTTAGCACGAACAGAGCGAGTGTTAACCACTTTGCCCCCGGTTCGCGGAACTCTATGCAGGAGGCTGAATACGCCATGAAACTGCATCGTTTGACTGGAATGATCGCTGCCGCTATCCCGATCGGAGTAATAGCGGCGGTTGCGCTTGTGGTCCCGCTCGCCGCACAGCAAGGACGGGTCGGACAACTCCATATCGTAAAAGACTGCTCAATGGAATCGGGGATTCCCGGCTCGGACTTCTGCACCATCTTGAGTTCGAATCTGCCGGAGCTTCCCGCGGGAACTCGAATCTATTACGACCTGTCGGCTGGCCCTACGGCAGGCCCCGGCTATTTTGACTTCAATGTCTTCGTCTTCGTCAACACGAGCCAGTGGGCGGTCGGCCGCTGTACGGGACCCTTCGACCTGAACAATCCAGGGACAGCCGGGTTATGCAGGTTAAACGATGGCGTCGGCCCGCTCGCCGGATTCACCACTCGCGTCAACGTTACATACAGTCCCGGCGGCACCGGATATGAGTATGCCTGGGATGGAAGGTATCGCTACGAGCCGTTGCATGACAAATAGACCGGCTCACGGAATCGGGATCCGGTAAAGATTCCGCTGCGTGTTGCCGCGGTAGAACGCGTATACATCGGGGGTCGGGCCGAGCGTGACCAGGCGGCCCTCGATTCTACGTCCGCCCGGCACGCGGGCGATTTCTTCGATGGAGCGGAATCCCTCCGCCGGAATAGGGGGCAGCGTCTGGCCAGCTGCCAACGGAAAATAGAAAGCCTCGGCCCCCCCATAGTAGGAAAGCAACGCTCCCCCAGCTCCCCAACTCACTTGTCCATTACTGCCGAGGCTGATCGGCGGCTTTCCTTCCAGCGAAAACACATAGCCGCCCTCGCTCCTTCCGGGGGGCGCCGCCCAGGCGAAAACCGACCGACCGTCGGGCGATATCGGCCTGGGGAAGTTGAATAGGTTCACCGGCTGTTCGAACGCCTTTTGCAATCCGGTTCCGTCGGGGAGAACGCGGTAGATAAAGCCGAGGCTTCCTGAAGCGCTCGAAGCCCCTTCATTACGACGAAAGAGAATTTCGCCGGAAGGACCGAAATGAGGTTGCCCTCCCTCCACATTCGGGATCTGGCGCAGAGGTGCGCTGTGATCGAGGGAGGCCAGCCAAAGCCGCGCCCGGCCGGCTTCGTCGGGGGCTTCCATCACAACCTCGCGGCCGTCCATTGAGGTGTCGAAATTGAGGACCGGGAAACCTCGTACCAGGGGTTCCGAGCGCCCCGACTTCAAGTCGGCCACCATCACTTCTCCAAGGTCCCGGTAGAAAGCGAATTCATTGGGCTGCTCCCTCACGACGCGGTAAAGGAGCTTGCTGCCGTCCGGGGTGAAGGCGGGAGTCGCTGCGTTTCCCTCGATCGAGATCTGCCGGTCGCCGGTCGCGTCGTGAAGCCACAGCGAAGCCCCTTGCAGCGAGACGGCTGTGACGAAAGAGCGGCCATCCGGCGCCATGGCGATGCCTTCTTCTTCGGTTGGACCGGCGGTGATCTGCTCTGGGTTGCCGTCGGGAAAACGCTGCCGCCAGATGTGATTCGCGTGCACGGCGTTCGACGTGAAGTACATCCACTTCCCATCGCGCGACCATGCGGCGAATGTACAACCTCCTCCCAGCGGACCCACCTTGCGGCCTGCGGAACTGCCGTCGGCAGGAACGAGACGGCAAGGCTCCCACAGGTGATCGATGTCCATCTCTACCAGCAACACCCATTTCCCATCGGGCGACAAATAGGAGCGGTGCGCCATAGCGGGTTCGTCCAGCGGAACGTAGACGTCGCGTTGCCCGATGCGGTTCTCGCCGGCGGCAACCACAGGCATGTGAACACCGGTGCGTATCTCCGAGAACATGATTTGCCGTGGATCCGTCCAGACGAGACCGGAAGCGTTTTTGAGCATCATCTGCGGTTCGCCGCCGAGCACGGGGACCGTCCAGGTGTCCCATTGAAAATCCGGGTTGACGGTGGTGTAGGCGATGCGCGACCCATCCGGAGAGAACACGGGACTCATCTTGTCGAGGTTGTCGTGCGTCAATTGCACGGGCTCGCTGTCAGGGAGAGTCTTGACATAGATCTGTCCCGGTCCATAGAAGGTGGATTCGCCGCGAATAAAGGCAACCATCCGGCCGTCGGGTGAAAGAGCGGGTTGCGAAACGGAGTCCGAGAACTTGGTGAGTTGCACCCACTGGGATTGATCCGTAGGACGGAGGGAGTTGTTCGGCCAAACGGCAGTCGCTATGCCGGCGATGGCGACGACAGCAGCAGCGCCGGCTATTGCCGCGACTTTCCAGCGGTTCCATCCGCCCATCGCCGCATCAAGAGTTTTCCGCGCCACCGTGATATCGTTCAGGCGGCGCTCCGGGTCCTTTCGAAGGCAGTGCTTGAGGAGATCGCGGACCTTGACCGGGGTGTTGGGGGCCAGCCCTTGCCATTCCGGCTCCCGTTCCAGCACAGCCGCGAGCGTTTCGGTTTGGGTCTCGCCCCGAAAAGCGCGCTTACCGGTCAGCAGTTCATACAGGACGCAGCCGAAGGCCCAGATATCGGTCCGGTTGTCAACGTCCTCGCCCCGAGCCTGCTCAGGACTCATATAACCCGGTGTCCCCATGACGCGGCCAGCGAGAGTATCGAGCATTGCTTCAGAGGGCAGCCGGGCGACATCCTGCTTCTGGCCCAGCTGTGGCTGGCCCCGCGCCCAGACTTCCTTTGCAAGACCGAAATCCAGAACCTTCACACGACCCTGATCGGTGACTCTTACGTTGGCCGGTTTCAGATCGCGATGGACGATGCCTTTTTCGTGCGCGGCTTCCAACGCTTCGGCAATTTGTTTGGCAACCCGCAACGCTTCCTGGATGGGAAGGGGACCCCGGAGGTTCTGCCCTTCCACTAGTTCGAGTACGAGCCAGTCCGAATCGACGAATTCCTCAAGTCCGTAGATGGCCGCGATATTAGGATGGTTCAATGAGGCCAAGGTCCGCGCCTCACGTCGCAGGCGAGCGAGGCGCTCGGGATTGCGCGCAAACTCCGAGGGCAGCGTCTTGATGGCCACCTCCCGGCCCAACTTGGTATCGCGCGCTCGATAAACAGTACCCATCCCGCCGGCGCCCAGGGGTGAAAGGATGCGGTACGGTCCGACCTGCGCGCCTTCGAGTGACGCAGCGGCGTCCAGGGTCGTGGTGGGCTCTGCGATCAGCGGCCCTTCCAGGCGGCTTCCGGCACGCTGGTCGATGGAAATCAGGTGTTCGACCTGACGTCTAAGCTCGGCATCTTCGCCGCAGGCTTGTTCGAGGAACGCTTGACGCTCCTCTGACGCACGCTCCAACGCGGCATGGAACAACTCCTCTGCCCGGCGCCAACGCTCGTGCTCCATAGACCGGTCCGCACCCATCATCGCATTACATCGAGTAAGGCCCGTGCATGTCCGCGCGAATATTTCATCAAAGGACAATCAAAGGGGCTGTAAGCTGTGAAGGAATCGCGTTTCAGCAGCGCGCGGGTGATACGGCGAACGCGCGAGGGCGGGATTGGTCGAGCGGGGTTCGGTTCCGAAGGATTGGGGTTCGGGCGATCCTCGATTGCGCGCTCGGCCAGGGCGACACCGTCGGATGATTTCCGGCGAGCCGGGAGGGCTGTCGAGCCTTAAAAGCCAAGGGTCGCTCGTCCCGAAGGGTAAACCGATTCCGCCGGCCGATGCCCGCGGGATTGAGGGTTGAGCGGAGTTTCGACAGAGCCCTCGTGTTTATACCTTAGCTTTCTGGGAGAGCCTCTATGTTGTAATAGCCTAGCCCGCGAGGAGGCGGTATTTCGCGTCATGAGTGTTGTTTTGGTCACGGGCTCGCACGGGCTGATTGGTTCACAGGCTGTTCGCTATTATGCCCGGCGAGGTAAGACGGTAGTCGGCGTCGACAGCGATATGCGGGCCCGTTTTTTCGGTCCCGACGCTTCGACGCGATGGCAATTGAACGTTTTGCGCGAGGAGTGCCCGAGCTACATATTTCGCGACGCGGATATTCGCGATCAGCCGGCGATGGAGCGGATTTTCGCGGAGTACGGAACGTCCATTGACTTGATCATTCACACGGCCGCGCAGCCCTCTCATGATTGGGCGGCGCAGGATCCCTACACTGACTTTACGGTCAACGCCAACGGCACGTTAACTTTGCTGGAATGTTGCCGACAGTTTTCGCCTGCTGCGGTTTTCGTCTTCACGTCCACGAATAAGGTCTACGGCGATCGGCCGAACGAACTGCCTTTGATTGAAACGGAGACGCGGTACGAGATAGAGCCGGGGCACGCCTACGAGAACGGCATCGACGAATCGATGCCGATCGATCAGTCCATGCATTCGCTGTTTGGAGCATCGAAGGTTGCAGCCGATGTCTTGGTGCAGGAGTACGGACGCTACTTCGGAATGCGCACGGCGTGCTTTCGCGGCGGCTGTTTAACGGGACCTTCCCACAGCGGGGCGCCGCAGCATGGGTTCTTGTCCTATCTGATGAAGTGCGTTGCGACGGGCACGCCGTACACCGTATTCGGCTATAAAGGCAAGCAGGTTCGGGACAACATCCATAGCGCGGACCTCGTGGCGGCGTTCGACGAGTTTTATAAGGCTCCGCGGTCGGGGGAGGTATACAATGCCGGTGGCGGACGCTATAGCAACTGCTCCATGCTGGAGGCCATCAAGATCAGCGAATCGATCGCGGGTAAGGCGCTCAAATGGACTTATGCCGAAGAGAATCGGCAGGGTGATCACATTTGGTGGGTAAGCTCGATGGAAAAGTTTCGTAGTCACTATCCGGATTGGCAGCAGGCATACGGGCTTGAAGCGATCCTGGGCGAGATTTTCGAAGCGATCAACAGTCGCTCAGCCGTTTCTAGTACGAGCTAATGTTGCTATCGGTCATTATCCCGGCGCGCGACGAGGCGGAATGCCTGAAGATGACCGTGAGCGGTCTGGCCGAATATCTTCGCCTTGAAGCTATCCCGTTCGAGATTGTAATCGTCGACGACGGAAGTTCGGATCCGACGTATTCGCTCGCTTGCCGATTGATGTCGGTTTATCCGGAAGTGCATCCGGTCATCAACACGGGAGAGCACGGGTTTGGACGGGCCGTGGCCTTTGGAATTCGCGCCAGCCGCGGCGATGCCATAGCGATCTTCATGGCGGACAGTTCGGATTCGCCGCAAGACCTGGTGACCTATTACCGCAAGTTGGAAGAAGGCTACGAATGCGTCTTCGGTTCGCGGTTCATGAAGTGCGGCGCGGTGATCGATTATCCGCCGCACAAATTATTCTTGAACCGCTTAGCGAACTACTTCATCGCGGTTCTGTTCGGGCTGCGTTTTTACGATACGACGAACGCCTTCAAGTGTTATCGCCGCAATGTTGTGGAGGGCTTGCAGCCGCTGATTTCATGCCACTTCAACTTGACGGTGGAGATGCCTCTGAAAGCGATCATCCGCGGCTATTCCTATGCGGTGGTGCCGATTACGTGGCGCAATCGCGCTCATGGCATTTCGAAGCTGAAGATACGAGAGATGGGCAGCCGTTACCTATTTATCGTCCTGTATCTGTGGCTGGAGAAGCTTTTGGCCCGAAACGACTACGCCCGCAGATGCACGCCGGAGCAAACGCCGGCGCCGCAGAGACAGGAAAACAATTAGCATGTCCGATACGGTCCTGATCACGGGCGGAGCCGGTTTCATTGGTTCTTCGACGGCAATGGCGATTCGTCAGGCGTTCCCCGAGAGACGGGTTATCGCTCTCGACAACTTGAGACGGAGAGGCAGTGAGCTCAACTTGCCTCGGCTGGCTCAGGCGGGAGTAGAGTTCGTCCACGGGGATATTCGTAACCCGGAGGACCTACAAGCAATTGAGCCTCAGGTGTTGGTTGAGTGTTCGGCCGAGCCTTCGGTGTTAGCTGGATACAATGAGTCGCCCGACTATCTGTTCCATACCAATCTGGCCGGATGTTACAACTGCTTGGAGTTGGCCAGGAAAACAAAGGCCGATCTCATCTTCCTCTCGACGAGTCGCGTTTATCCCACCGCGTCGATCAACCGACTGCGATTCAGCGAGCAGCCGACTAGATATGAGCTTCACGAAGAACAGGACTCAAAGGGAAGTTCCGGCCGAGGAATCAGCGAGGAGTTTTCGGTCAAGGGGGCCCGTTCGCTGTATGGGATGACGAAACTCTGCGCCGAGCTAATGATCGAAGAATATGCGGATGCCTTTGGACTGCGGTACATCATCGACCGCTGCGGGCTGGTATCCGGCGCGTGGCAAATGGGTAAGAGCGATCAGGGCGTGATTGCCCTGTGGACGGCTAGCCATTACTTTGGGAGGCCCTTGCGCTATATCGGTTTCGAGGGGTCGGGCAAGCAAGTACGGGACGTCTTGCACGTCGATGACTTGACGGATGCATTGGTTGACCAGTTGCAGCGCTTCGACGTTTACGGCAATCAAACGTTTAACCTTGGCGGCGGGCTGCGCGGGAGCGTTTCCCTGCTCGAGTTAACCGATATTTGCCGCCAAGTGAGCGGACGAACTGTTCCCGTCGAGCCCGATCCCGTTGATCGCAAGTCGGATATCCGCAGCTATATTTCGGATTGCAGCAAGGTCGAAGCTGCCGCGGGATGGCGACCGCGGCGCGGTCCGACCGACGTGGTCGCCGACATCCATAAATGGATCAACCTGAACGAATCGCTTCTACGGCCAATCTTGATTCGGACATCGTAGGCTCACCATGTCTGAAACTACATCGGAACCTCTCAGGGAACGGCGTGCGCTATGGTTCGTGTTGCGGACGGCACTGTTTCTCTATTTCGTCGCCTTAACGTGTCCGATTCAGTTCTTCTACTTCGAGGACTACCTGGATCTGTCGTGGGTGCTGGCGATCAATGTGGCGGCGGAACAGTCCTTGAAGTTCGGCGAGAACCTCTTTTGGACCTATGGGCCATTCGCGTATTTGGCCAGCCCGTTGCCGATTGGAGACAACTTGCGCGAGGCCCTGCTGATGCAGTCGGCTCTGTGGGCGGCGGCTGCAGCGATCGGCTTCGATCTGTTTTTTATCCAACGGCTACGCTTGGGCGGTTTGTTGGCGTTGTCGCTATCGGCGGCGCTGGCTTGGCCGTTATTTCACTTCAATTTCGGAGGCTCTGAGAACTTGATCGCCTTTCTGGCGTACCTGCTGTTGGCATCTTCGTTGCGAGGTGAGCGGTGGCTGCCGCGTTTTGCGTTGGCGTCCCTGTTATGCGGATTGGCGGCTATGTTCAAGCTCAGCGCGGCGCTGGCGATCGGCGGCGGTCTGCTGGGGGCGGTGGCCGTGATGTTCTATCGGTCCAAGGAACGCGGATTAAAGGCGGCTGCCGTGGTTGGCACGCTCGCTCCCTTGTCGTTCGCTGGACTGTATTGGCTCCACAATCCTTCGTGGGCCGGATTGCGCGGCTACCTGTGGGCGCTCGGCGAGTTTTCTAGCGGCTACAGCACGGCAATGTCGAGGGTAGATGTACCTCTGGCGCTAGTCCTAGTAGGCGCCGTCGAAGTCGGACTCTGCCTAACGCTTTTGCTTCACGAGAGGTTAAAGAACGAGGGCAGATCTTTCGCTTTAATCATCCTGTTGGCGCTGCCGCTCGGAATGAGTTGGAAACACATGATCGCCCGACTGGATCTTCTCCACCTTCCGTCATTTTTTTCCATGGCGGCGTTGGTGCTGGGGATCCTGATCGCTTTCCGAGAGCGCCCGTCGCCAAAACCGGCGATTGATGCCTTGGCATACCTCATCAGCGCCTTTGTGATCCTGTTTCTCACGCAACCGGTCATGGCGTTCTGGGCCCCGCCCGGAAGCACCGTGGGAACCGCGCGCCTGCGAGTGTTCTCCGCGGAAGCCTCGCTGCAACATGTGGCGCAGGTTGTCGATCTCGATCAAACCAAAGCCGAGCTGCTCGAGGAAAGCGCCGTCCGACTTGACGGTAAACGTCTACCTGCGCGGATCCGAGAGCGAATCGGCTCGGACGCAATTGGCTTCTTCGGCTCTAAGTTCCCTTTTGCGGTATTGGATGAAATCGATATTCGCTTGATTCCAACAGTTCAGATCTATGCCGCCTTTACGCCGAGCTTGGATGAACTGTGCGCCGATTGGTATCGAGAGGATGCTCCCGCGCTGTTGTTGATGGACTGGAGCGCTATAGACGGGCGTCACCCCCTCACGCAAGCCCCTCGAAGTTGGCTGCAGGTCTGGCGCTGGTACGACGCAGAACTCATCGAGGGGGATTGGTTGTTGCTGAGGCGCCGGCTTGCGCCCCGTTTCGGCGATCCGGTGAGCGTGGGCACAGAGTTGGTGCAGGGCGAGGAAGCGATCCAGGTTCCCGACTCAAGTGCGCCTCTTTTGGTTGCGGTCCGGCGGACGCTGAATTTCTGGGGGCGACTGAATCAAACCTTCTATCATGTTCCGCCGGTGCTGCAGCAATACGACCTAGGCTCACATGCCCTGACCTATCGCGTGATACTGGACGTAATCAACTATCCGACCATGTTGCGGCCCCTTCCCGCGTCCCTGAGCGAAACCGCTCAGCTCTTGTCCCCCGATGCCCAGGCCACAATCCCAGAAGGCCCTTCGAAGTTCTCTTTCGCCGGCGCCGAGGACGATTATGCCGGCAAGTATGAGATTGAGTTCTACGAGTTACATTCCGATAAAGGCGCCAAAGGTCCAGCCGCGAGGGCTGAACGCGATCCCGCAGCGAATCGCTAGGTTTTGACCGCTACGACCAGGAACTGTTTCCCGAAAAAGGGCCAGGCTTGGGGTAGACGCAAGTAGGCGCGCAGCATCCACAAAGGCCGTTGGCTGCCTTGAGACATGGAGTAGGGCAAGAACCGATCGATCACGGTCTCGCTCTTGAAGCCTTCCGCCTCAAGCGCTTCCGCCAGAGAGCGCTCCGTCAATGGCACATAGTGGTCAAAGAAATCCCAGTAGGCTCCAGGAAGGTAGCGTATATTAGGCCCCATTGCGATGATCCGGCCCCCGGGACGAAGACAGCGGTTCGCCTCGCGCAATGTAGCAAGCAGAGCCTCTTTCGACGGCAAATGTTCAAAAAAATTGCTGGTAAAGACCAGATCCAGACAATTGGCTTTTAACGGCCAGGGCTCACTGCAATCCTGCGAAGATAATTCAACCTCCTCAGCCAATAGCGCCTTTGAGGCCGGGTTGAGGTCAATGGCAAAGCGCCTCGGAGCCTTCACCTGGTTGATGAACTCGCCGAAGCCGCAGCCGAGGTCAAGGACGCTCTCGGCGTTCGCAGTCCAGCGCGAAAAGTAATCGTCAATAAGTACGCGCCAAACCGATTGCCGGTAGCTGTGATGGCCCGCGAAACGAGCGTCGTAGTAGCGCTCGAGTTCAGTCGGGCTATGCGCGGGGCGAGCCATGAGATATCGCCTCCGATTGTAACCTGTAGTACCCGCACTCCGAGCGTCTGCTCCAGAAACGGTCGAACGTTACGCAAGCTGCCAACCCACGCTAGCATCACTCTCCTGAACCGTACGAACTCCAATCAGGGAATTTGGCCCAAACGGGTATCACAAGCCAAAAGAGCCCCGCGCAGCGGCTGCGCGGGGCCCAATGATGAATCCTCGCGGTGCCTACCTACCAGGTGAGCCGCGCGTTGAGCTGAATTTGCCGCGGTCCAGTTGTGTTCTGAAACCGACCAAATTGGTTGTTGTTGATGTTGGTTTGCATTCCCGACAGGATGACGTTATTCGTTGCGTTGAACATGTCGGTACGAAGTTGGAGAGCCACCCCCTCGG
>CAMPKL010000074.1 GCA_946887065.1 uncultured Bryobacterales bacterium | reverse complement strand
CCCGCGGAGAGGTGGCTGAGAGGTCGAAAGCAGCGGTTTGCTAAACCGTCGTAGGGGCTTAAACCTCTACCGAGGGTTCGAATCCCTCCCTCTCCGCCATTTCAGTAACTTACGGTCAAGGCATCGGGAGTCGGCAAGGCGTTCGTGCCTCAAAGATCCGATTTATAAACATTCTGCAAAACCAACGCTCGTTCAACCTGCCGTCTCACCCCTAGGGATCGAACAGTGCTTGATGATCACTTGTGAACATCAACAGGCATTAACGATCACCAAACGCCACTTTGAGATCATTAATCCGCCTTGCTGTTCACTGCCGAGGGTTGGAATCCCTCCCTCTCCGCCATTCGGAATCAAAATAGGAATTTCAGGCCGAACTGCACTTGGCGGCCGGGAGCGGCCGACGAGATGACGCCTGCGGTGGGCTGATCGACGGCGGTGGCAGGCTGGCCGAAGTTGGCGCGGTTGAGGGCGTTGAAGAACTCGACGCGGAATTGCAGCGAACGGCCTTCGCCGACCGTGAATCTCTTTTCGACCGCGGCGTCGAAATTGAGGTATCCCGGTCCCGTCAAGATATTGCGTCCGGAGTTACCGAAGCGAAAAGCATCCAGCGGTACGACGGAAAATGCCTCTGGGTCGAACCACTGCTCGATCTCCGGCTCCAAAACGTCGCCGGGGGCGAGACGGTCAGGGCGGGTCGGCCCCCCTTGCTGCGAGTTGCCTGTCTGCGTCGGCGTGAAGGGGACCCCGGAGGAGGCTTGGGTGATCACGCTGACGCGCCAGTCGCCGACGGCGGCGTTGAGCCAGCTAGGCAGGTTAGAAAATACTCGGCCCCGGCCGATAGGCAAGTCGTAGATCACGTCGCTGCTCCAAACCGCCCGGCGGTCGAAATCGGCGCGGCCACGCTCGGCGCGCAGATCGCGGGAGTTCTGCGGCTGCCTCGCGGCCGAGCCGAACGAGACGAAATCGATGGCCTTGGACCAGGTGAATGCGCCGCGCAGGGAAAGGCCGTTGGACAACGTGCGGCGCAGACCGGCCTGAAGCGCGTGATACGAAGCGCTGGCGCCCGGCTCGAAGACGATGACGCGGCCCAAACCGGGATAAGGCGTTATTACGCCGCCCGCCGTGCGGATCCATTGATTTTTATTGAGGGCGACGGATTGATGGGTCGAGGCGGAGCCCACGTAAGCCGCCTCAACACCCATGGACGAAGTGATCTCGCGGCCGACCGTGAGGTTCCAGTTTTGGGTGTAGGGCGATTGGTTGTCATAAGACCAGCCGTTTGGGCTGAGCGATCCTAGATCCAAAGCCGAGTCGGCGGCGAACGCGTTGGCTAACGCAAGCGGCGCCGCCGCGGTCGCCTGGATCAGTTCCAGTCGCGTGAAAGGATAGGCCGTCGCGCCCAGAGCTTGATAAATCTGGAACTGGAAATCATTGCCGTAAAAGACGCCGTAGCCGCCGCGCACCACGGTCCGGTTGTCCTGACCGAGACGCCAGGCGAAGCCCAGGCGCGGCGAGAAATTCAAGTTCTCGGTTCGCATTAAGCTGCGCGGATAAGCCGGATCGCCCGCGTAGATCGAGCGGCCCAACGCGGGAAGGAAATTCGCCCAGCGGTCGTGCTTTTCAACCGGAGGGCGGACGCGATCGTAGCGCAACCCGAAGGTCAAAGTGAGTCGGGGGGCCACTCGCCAACTGTCCTGAGCGAATGCGCCGACCGAGCCGCTGAACAAATACGCCTTGTTCGTGCCCACTTGGCGCTGGGCCTGAGCCGGCAAGCCCAGCAGAAAGTCTCCGAGGGAATTTCCGCTGAAGCCGTTGATGAACCCAAACTGACCCATCGTGAATGCGCCGAACAGCTCGAAGTATTGGGAGCGCTCGTACTCCGCGCCGAACTTAAGCAGGTGTCCGCCCTTGGTCCAAGTGAATGTATCGGCGACGGGAAAGGAATTGGCGGTCCAATCCGACGGCAAGGCGACCGAGTCGCCGAAGGGGCTGTAACCGGCGATGTTGATATTGGAGAGGCCGGAGCCGGGGGCAACGCCGGCGATTCCCGCCTCGGCGGCGAGGCTCGCGCCGGCGTTTACGGAAGTCTCGCCGAATGTCAGGCGGCCGAATCCCGCGCGAAACTCGTTGAGCACGCTCGGGCTGAAGACCCGCGTGTAGGTAAGGCCCCATTGCTGTCCCCGCCGCCTGGATTCACTGCCGAAGCCGGGCAGGGTCGTGGAGCGGAAGGGATCGGCCGCGGCTCGCCGGTCCCAGATCGCGCGGGCCGAGAGGGAGTCCTTTGCGTTGAGGCGGTGGTCCAGCTTCAAAGTCAGGACATCTGTGTCGGCGGATAAATTCTCGGCAGCATCGAAGTTGAAGGCGCCGGCGCGATTCGGCTCGGGTACATAGGCAAGCAGCGCTTGGGCGACCGGATCGATGCGTTCGGCGGGAATCCGGTTATCGGCGAAAGGCCTGCGCGTCAATGGGTCGCGAAGCGGCGCCGCGAATTGTCCCAGGCGCTCGTCCAGCGTCGGTACGCGGGAGAGCCGAGTCTGCCTCTGGCGATCCCGTACCCCTTCGTAACTAACGAGGAAGAAGGTCGAGTCTTGGCGGATCGCCCCTCCGAGAAGGGCCCCGAACTGATTACGTTTCAGTGACGGGGTTTGTCGATCGAAGAAGCCGCGCGCGTCCACCGCATCATTGCGCAAGAACTCGAACGCTGATCCGTGGAACTGATTGCCGCCCGACCGCAGGACGACGGAGAGTACGCCTTCCATCCGGCCGTATTCCGCGGCGTAGGCGTCGGTCAGCAGTTTGAACTGTTGCACCGCTTCGAGCGAAGGCAGCACGACTTGCTCGTGGTCCCGCCGCCGGCTGTTGGGTAGTCCATCCAGCAGATAGGCGACATGGTCGGGCCGGGCGCCATTGATATTGTGGGGGTTCTGACCGGCGGCGGCGGGAACCACGCCCGGGATCAACAGCGCAAGGGACAGGTAATTGCGGCCGTTTAGAGGCAGATCGCGGATTTCCCGTTCGAAGATGGTTTCACCGCGCTCGCCGTCCTCGGTCTCCAAAACCTCATGAGAAGCGTGGACGGTCACAGTCTCTTCGACGGCGCCGATTTGAAGCTGCGCGTCGGCTCGGACTTCCTGGGAAACAGTGACGTCGATTTCGGGATCGACAAGGATCGAGAAGCCTGGGGCCACGACGCGTAACTGGTAGTTTCCCGGGGCCAAACCGGTGATGGCGTAGTAACCGTTCGGGTCCGTACTGGAGTTATACTCCCAATTGGTTGAGTGGTTGCGCGCGCTTACCTGGGCTGCGGCGACGGGCAAGCCGGCGGGATCGACGACCCGTCCCACGACGGAGCCTGCTAGGCTTTGACCGAAAATTGCCGGCGGAGAGCCGACCAGGATACAAGCCAACGAAAGGAGAAGACTGAACGGGCGCGGTGTCATGGCAAGTGAGTCTACAACTTTGGTCAAACGGCTGAGGCCGCGGTCAACTGCATATCGGTATCTGTTTGCCGTGGCGGCCCCCGCCGCGACAATGTGCCTAGCGTTCCTGCTCTATACCTACATATCTCACAACCCGGTTTTATGGGGCCTTCTGGCGATCATGATCGTGGCCTGGCACGTGGGCTTCGGCCCCGGCATCGTGGCGGCTCTGGTTGTGATTGCTGTGAGCCGCCTCCTGTTTCAGCCAAATGCGCCGCTGCTGCCATCCGCAGCAGAATTGATGCGTTTGGGCCTCTTCCTCGCGATGAACAGTCTCATCGCAGCGCTTAGTTCCGCCCGGCAGAGGGCGGAAGCGTCACTGATCAAGGCGAACGCCGATCTCGATGCACGCGTGGCGGAAAAGACCGCCGAGTTGCGGGCGGCGAACGAGTCGCTAACCGCGCAGGTGACGGAGACCCGCCAGGCTCAGCGGGAACTGGAACGAGCCGACGAGTTGAAGGATCAATTCCTGGCGATGCTCGGTCACGAGCTGCGTAATCCGCTGGCGGCGATCAGCAGCGGCGTCATGGTTCTAGGCGTCGATCCGTCGCCCGACAAACGCGAGAAGGTCAATCAAATGCTCGCCCGGCAAGTGAGCTTCCTCTCTCGCATGGTGGACGATCTGCTCGACGCCGCGCGCATCTCACAAGGCAAGGCCAGCATCCGCATCGCGAGAGCTCAGCTAACCGAGGTTGTAGAGACGGCTGTGGAGTTGTCCCAGCCGTTGATCGAGGAGGGAGGTCATCTGCTGACGATCGATCTCCCGGATCATGAGGTAGAACTTGACGTGGACCACCAACGTTTGGCGCAGGTTCTATCGAACCTGCTGTCGAACGCGGCGAAGTACACGCCCGACGGAGGACGCATCACGCTCTCCGCGCAGGAATCAGATGGGGAAGTGTGCTTTCGCGTCCGCGATTCGGGCGTCGGAATCCCGCTCGAGAAGCAGCAGAACATCTTCGAGCTGTTTTCCCAGCTCGACGAGCCGAGCAAGGGCGGCTCGCGCGGGTTGGGGGTCGGTCTGGCGATCGCTCGCGCGCTTGTGGAGCTTCATGGCGGCGTCATCGAGGTGTCGAGCGATGGCGCGGGCCAAGGATCGGAGTTCCGCGTTCGGCTTCCAATCAAGATCCGCAGCGCCGCGCCCATCCCTGAAAGCGTCAAGACCGGGTCCAACGGCGCCGGCGGAACCAAGCGCAAATTGTTGGTGGTCGACGACGACCGCGGAGCGGCCGAGATGCTCACCATGCTCCTGGAAACGCATGGCTTCGAAGTGCAGACAGCCAACGACGGCGGGGCGGCCCTGAACGTGCTGCGCGGATTCCGTCCCGACGCGGTCTTGATGGACCTGGGCATGCCCGGTATGGACGGGTGGGAAGCGGCCCGGCGGATTCGAAGCGAGCCGTGGGGACAGGGACTAAAGCTGATCGCCCTGAGCGGATGGGCGCAAGACCAGTATCGAGACCGCAGCAAGGCCGCAGGTTTCGACCTGCATTGGGTCAAGCCGTTGCGAACCAAAGATCTGGAGGCGCTGTTCGCCGAGGGACATTCCTCGGCGGGCTAGCTAGGTCCCCTTGCGTCCCGCCTAGGTCTGCGATAGTCTCAGAACGGCTGCCATGTTCTGTAAGAAGTGCCGATTCCCGATTGAGGCTGAAGACCTTTTCTGCCGCCGTTGCGGGGACGAAACGCCCGCCGGTAAAGACGCCAGGGTGTTGGTGAAGCAGAAACTGCGCCGATCTCGGGGCGATCAAAAACTGGCCGGAGTCTGCGGCGGAGTCGCCCGGTACTTTCACCAAGATCCCAAAGTGGTCAGGGCACTGTGGGCAGGCGCATCGGTGCTGCCTCCCTTCCCTGGACTGTTCGCCTACGGCGTGTGCTGGGCGGTCCTGCCCAAAGAGACGAAAAAGGAAAACTCGCCGGAGGCTCCGCGCGCGGTGGTCGAGACGAAGCCGCTCAGGGGTTAAACAGTATCGCTTGGCCGCCTTGGATGCGGACCGCGAGGCTGCCGTTGAGTATCCCTAACACCTGGGGGCCGAACATCTCCCAAGCTCCCGCTCCGAGCAAACCCGAGTCCCTGAGGTCTTCCGCAGTCTTAAAGTCGCTGCGCAACAACAGCAGCGGCGTGTCGCCCGGCATCAGATAGCGCAATGGAACATCGTTCTCTTGCGCCAGCAGATTGAGCAGACACTTGAGAACCGCCGCCGCGGCCGCTTCCGCCTGGGTCGGCTCCGCCTTGCGAGGCGGTTCGATCAACTCCGCTTCCGGTTTTTCGAGTCCGCGTTGAATGGCGGCGATGATCTTGTCGGCGCCGTAGTCCCTGACTCTCTGTCCCAGGCCTCGGAATTGCGCTAAATCTTCAGGCTTGGAGGGCCGCGCCCGAGCCAGTTGGACCAGCGCCGCGTCTTCAGCCAGCCAGCGTCGAGGAATGTCCGCCTTGCGCACGCGCTGCTCTCGCCATTCCGTCAGTTCCACAAGGACGGCGTATTCCCTAGGCGACAGCCGTGTCGTGCTCGCGATCTTCGCCGCCGGGGAAGCTCCGTTTCCGTTGAATCGCGCGGCGTCGCTCAACTCAGCCGCCAACTCAAGCGCCCAGTTCATGCGGCCACGTTTGTCGAGATCGTCCAACAGCAGCTCAGCCAACTCGACAAGGTAGACCACGTCGGCTGCCGCGTACTCGGCCATCGCCTCGGGCAGCGGACGCTGCAGCCAGTTCGTGCGCGTATGTCCCTTGGGTAAGTCCACTTTCAGGGTCTTGCGCAACAGCGGCGCCAGGCCGATTTGTTCGCCTCGGCCAGTCAGGGCCGCCCCGATCGAAGTGTCGAACAGGGGAGCCGCGACGATTCCATAAAGGTTCGCCAAGCACTCCTGATCCTGTTCGGCGGAGTGGGCGACCTTGAGCACGTCGGGGCTGGTTAAGACATCCAGCAGGGGCTGTAGGTCTTGCTTGGAAACCGCCAGCGGATCGATCAGCCAGGTGTCTTCGGCGTCGGCTATTTGGAGTAACCCGAGTTGGGGGAAATAGGTTTTTTCGCGCAGAAATTCGGTGTCGAAGGCGACCAAAGTCTGCTGTGCGAGATGCCCGGCGACCTCCGCGATGCGGGCTGCGTCAACGACAATTTCCGTTGGTCCAGGACGATGTGCGCGGACGCTCGAGTTCCGAGTTCGACGCCTGCGCGGGCGCTCACGTTGTGCCATAGGGTGAAGGGTAGAGCCTAGCAAAAAGCGACTGCTGATTGCGCGGCTGGATCAGGCGTAGCGCCTCTCCGCCCGCGGCGAAATTCTCGAAAGGATTTCATACGGAATGGTGTCGCAGAGCCGCGCCAACTCGGCCGCGGAGACGTCGTCGCCGATGAGAATCGCCTCGTCCGCCGAGGATACTGCGGGTTGGGAAGTGACGTCAATCAGGGTAATATCCATGCTGATCTTGCCGACGACGGGCCGTTTGCAGCCTTGCACGACGACGATTCCTTTGTCGGAAAGAGCCCTAGGGTAGCCATCGCCGTAGCCGACCGAGAGGGCGGCGATGCGCATCGCGGCCGGCGCCACAAACCCGCCGCCGTAACCCAGCCTAGCCCCGGCAGGCACTTCCCGGACCGCGAGAATGTTGCACCTCCACTCCAATGCGGGCCGCAGATTAAGCCGCGAAGGCTTACCTCCCGGCGACGGGTTGACGTAACCGTAAAGCGCTAGCCCGCAGCGCACCAAGTTGCCCTGCGAGAGGTCGCCGTAAGCTACCGCCGCACTGTTCCCGTAGTGCAGGAAGGGCGGCTGCAGCCCGCCGGCGGCCAAGCTGTCGCGTAAATGGAAAAAACTTCGGAGTTGCTCGCTGGAGTGCACCCCGTAGAAATCTTCAGAGGACGCCAATTGGGTCGCCAGGCCGCGCACTTCAACGCCGCCATTCCGCGCCAACAACTCCAGCGTCGCGGCGGCATCCGCGGGCAACCCCAATCGAGTCATCCCGGTATCGAACTTGAGATGGCAGGGCAGCTTACGCCCGAGATCGGCGCCCTGCTTGGACCAGCGCTCGAGCGCCTCCGCGGTGTGGATGGCAGGGCTGATATCCAGCTGCGCCGCATCTCGTTCTTGGCCGGCGAAGAATCCGCCCAAGGCGACAATCTCGCCGCGGATTCCGGCTTCGCGGAGCGCGGCAGCCTCCTCCAGCGAGGCGACGGCGAAGCGACCGCAACCTTGTGCGGCCAAGGCATGGGCTACGGGGACGGCTCCGTGACCGTAGGCGTCGTCCTTGACGACGGCGAGCACTTCGGAGCCGAGGGGACAGGCGGCTTGGATTGCGCGGTAGTTGGCGGCGATGCGCTCTAAATCGACCCGGACATAGTTGCGCATCAGGAACTTCTCCGACTCTAGCACAGCGTCCGAATGCCGCCCAGGCGGCGCCGAAGGCCTAAGAATCGACGCGCCGTAGGGAGTGTTCGAGGAAGGCCACTCCGACCCGATAGGTGCGGGATTCGGAGCGGCGGCAGTAAGCGACGCGGGCGCGTGCGTCCAATTGCATGGAGAAGACGGAGCCGGTCAAGCGGGCGCGGATTCGTATTTCCTGGCCCGGTTCGAAGTGGCGCGGGGCGTCCATGCCCAGCCCGCCTTCGCTGAAGTCCCACAACGAGGCGCCGCAGGTCTTTTCCCCGGCCGTGGGATCCGTGTAGGTGATCTCCAGCTTTTGAGGTCCATGTTGCTTGGACCGGGGGTGTTTTCTCTGGTCGGCAGGGTCGCTCACGGTCAAATCCGGCGGACAAACCGCTGGGACTCATAGTTTGGGGAATGGGACCGGGCGTTTGCAACGAAATTTTAGAGAATTGTTTCTTATAAGGTAAAAAAGAAGCCGGGAGCCTTGTGGCTCCCGGCGAGTTCGATCAGGAGAGTGCCGAAACTGTTTTAGGGTTCAATGACGACGAAGTGCGAACCGCCCCTGCCAGTCACAAGCAGCAGTACGGAGCCGTCGCCGGCCTCCTTAACCGCTTCGCTGAACTCGGCGAGATTGGTCACCTCTTGACGGTTGACTTCTTGGATCACGTCGCCGCGCTGGAGCCCAGCTTCCGCCGCCGCGCTGTTCGGCTCGACTTGGGTAACCACGACGCCCGAACCTTCGAAGTCGAGTTGCCTTGCCACCTCGGGGGTCAAGTTATCCACCGTCACCCCGCTCAAGACGCCGGTGTCTGGTGCGGAGCCGCCGCGAGCCGTCCGGCCCCTTTCCTCCGGGAACTCCGTGAGCGTGAGGCTCAATGTCTTGGGCTGACCGTCGCGTAGGATCTCGACTTCCATTTCTTTGCCTGGCGCCGTGGAAGCCACTTCGAGGCTAAGCTGACGCCCGTCGCGAATTTCCTTGCCGTTGAGGGAGCGAACGACGTCGTACGGTTGGAGGCCCGCTTTTTCCGCGGGAGAGCCCTTCTCTACGCTGGCGATCACGGCGCCATGCGCATCGGGCGTCTTCAACGTCTTACTCATCTCGGGCGTGACGTCTTGGATGCCGACGCCCATGTATCCGCGCGACACGCGGCCGGTATCCACCAACTGCTTCATGATGTTGTGAGCCAAATTAATGGGAATGGCGAAACCTACGCCATCGTTGCCGCCGCTGCGGGAGAGGATCGCGCTGTTGACGCCGATCAATTCGCCGCTGGTATTAACCAGAGCGCCGCCGGAGTTGCCTGGGTTGATGGCCGCATCGGTCTGGATAAAGTCTTCATAACCGCGTTGTTCGGCCATGATTCCGAATGCGCGGCTGGTGGCGCCCACGATGCCCATGGTGACCGTTTGGCCCAGGCCGAACGGATTGCCGATGGCTAACACGATGTCGCCGACTTCCACGGAACCGGAGTTACCGAGTTTCATTACTGGGAGGTTGGTTGCCTCGACTTTGATGACCGCGACGTCGGTCTTTGCATCGGTGCCGACCACTTCGGCGGTAAAGGTCCGGTCGTCGGACATTTGAACCTTCACTTCGTCGGCGCCTTCAATGACGTGATGATTCGTCACGATATAACCATCTGAACTAATAACGACTCCGGAGCCCGCGCCGCGCTGTCTCTGCGGCTGGTTGTCCTGATCAGGAAATCCGGGAAACCCGGGGAAACCAGGGAATCCGGGAAATCCGCGCATTGCTTCAGGAGCGGATACTTCTTTCTCGACCTGCACGCTGACCACGGCTGGAGCCGCCTCCTCTACCAACGGAGCGAAGCTGCCGCTGGAGGGTAGAGCGCTAGCGCCCGCTGCACGTTCGACGGGCGGGAGGTCAGGAATCGCTGACGCATGACCATTCTCCACCGAGACGAATGTGCCGATGCCGATCATCACCACGAGGATCAGCAGTACTGATAGGAACACTCGACCAAAAACTGTTTTCTTCACCTGCGACATAATTTCTCTCGCCTCTCACTCGTCTGGAATTTCCACGCTTCTAGAACATGAGATGTATCGGCTCGCCATCACGTTTCGTCAAAACCGGGTGTCGGCGTCTAAGGACATGGACGAGCGAGTGCGGGATTCGGTAGGTTACAGCCGGGGCGTTGAACCCGCTAGGCGGGACATCTGAGCCGCCAAATCAGGGAAAAAGGCCAGGAAGTCTTGCTCAAACCCGTCCCTGTCCGCTCTGAAGGCTGCTCCCGCCTCGGCAAGGGGATTGGGCCGTTTCAAGCGCCGGCTGACTCCGGCTAGCGCCTTCTCCACACCCTCAATACGGCGATAGGAGGTTAGCCAGTCGTGTTCGATCATGATCGGCAGGGCGGCGCGCATGCGGGCGGTCATTTCGCCGGTTCGCCCTTCCAATATCCGGTAGCGGCTCTGGGCGAACCGTTCCAGCGGAGCGTCGTGAAATCGCCCCCAATGGGTCGCCAGCAGATGGTCGTAGAAGATATCGACGGCGATCCCCGCGTAGCGTCGCAGGTGCTGAGGCAGGCGAGCACGACTGCGGCGAAAAACTCGGTGCTGGTCGG
>CAMPKL010000073.1 GCA_946887065.1 uncultured Bryobacterales bacterium | reverse complement strand
TTTGCGTGGTCCGCTGATCGACTTCGTTGACTTTAGTCTCGACTGGCGTCACTGTCGTGCGGACAAATTTTTTGGTTGCGCACCCGCTGATCGCAATGACCAGTCCCAGCGCGCCGACTAAAAGTATCTTCGGGCTTAACGTTTTCACGGTTATTTTCTCCTTTTCGTTGGACACGCCATCGCTTAAAGCATGTGGTGGCCCAAACTCGAAAGTCGATGAAAACAAATACCTTGCGCCTCTTGGCGGAGGTCAGATAAGTGCGTAATAATTACCATCTCGGGTAGAAACCGCACCCACTCCGCCATGCGCCCGCACGCCAGCCTTGCTCTGCTCGCCTTCTTGCTCGCCTCCACCGCCTGTTCGCCTCAAAGCGCCTCTCTTCCTATCGGAGATGTTATCGCGGACCCTGGACGTTACAACGAAAATACCGTCGAGCTGGAGGGCGAGGTGACCGATGCCGTCGGCTTGCTCTCGTTGGGCGTTTACACGCTCGCCGACTCCACAGGCCAAATCAGCGTCCTCACCGGCGACGGCCTGCCGGCTGTCGGGGCGCGCCTCAAAGTGCGCGGCGAAGTACTCGTGGGCATCACCGTCGGCGCCACTCGCTACGGTACGTCCCTGCAAGAAGCCGGCCGTGACTATCTCCACTGACGTCGCCGCGTTACAGTAGTTCCAACCATGCCTATTGATCCCGAAGCCGCCGCGCAAGACCAAAAGAGCATGCCCTATCAGCTTCCTTTTCCCCAGGATGCCGGTTCCGAAATCGTCCTGCCCAGCGTGATGCCCATCGACGAGCGCGTCTGGGTGCCGCAGGCGGACAGCGTTTGGTTTCGCCCCCTGTGTCTCAACGCCAGCCAAGGCTATTGGGTGAATCTGTTGCGCGTCCGCAAGGCCGGCATCTTAGCCCGCCACCGGCATCCGCAGCCTGTGCACGGCTACGTCCTCAAAGGGAAATGGCGCTATCTGGAACACGATTGGACCGCCGAGGAAGGCGGCTACGTCTACGAACCGCCCGGCGAAACGCACACGCTCTACGTTCCCGAAGATTGCGAAGAGATGATCACCATGTTCCAGGTCAACGGGGTCATGAACTACGTCGACCCCTGGGGCAAGACCATTGGCTTTGAAGACGTCTTCACTAAAATCGACATGTGCCGCAAGCACTACGTCGAGTGCGGCCTCGGCGCGGAATTCGTAAAGCAATTTATCCGGTAGGCGGACCAGCCGTGGGCCTCGCGAACCGCGATCATCGCCGCCAAGATGTGGTTCCAAGTATCCTGGCTTTCCAGCACGGCGTTGGGGAACATACAGCCGTCCCAACAGATGTGTTTGCAGCGCTTGGTCAATGCGCCGGCTTCGTCTCTGAGCCAATAGCCCGCGTGTTTCGTAATATCCAACTTGCCGTTCGGATCCGTCGCCTGGCAATGACGCCCCGTCTTATCGTGGCTGCCTGATCCAAAGACCGTGCCGTCGTTCTGCGCCACGTGGAAGTCAATCGTCCAGGGCCGCAAGGCATTCGCCACCTGTTGATAAGCCGCGTCCAACGCATCCGAATCCTTCCAGTCAAACCCCGCGGGCAGAATTGCGTCTTCCGCGGCGTTATAGCCCATGACGTAGAGTAGGTTGTGCGCCATGTCCGCCTGGTAGCCGAAGTTCGGCTTGTCGACCAGCTCCAGCATGCGCTCCATCTTGCGCCATGAATGCATGCCGCCCCAACAAATCTCGCCCTCGGCCGCCAAGGATTCTCCGTAGTCCGCCGCGATATCCGCCGCCTGGCGGAAGGTCTCGGCGATCGCCAGCGTGTGCGCCTCGGCATCACCCTCGGCCCATTCGGAAACCCCTGTCGCCGAATCGACCCGTATTACTCCCGTCGGACGCATTCCCCAATCACGAAACTTGCGCCCGATCTCACAAGCTTTTTGCACCGCGGATAGGAACGCCTTGCGCCCTTCGCCCGGGTCCATCGCCGCGCCTCCGCCCGCTCCTGGCCACACGGGGGCCACCAGCGACCCGATGGTCAATCCCTTCGAGCGAATCTTGTCGGCCCAACCCTTGAGCTCGTCCTCGCTGCTGTCGACCGACACGTGCGGCGGGCACAAAAACAGATCGATGCCGTCGAACTTGACCCCGTCGACATCCGCCTGCGCGGTCAAGTCGATCATCGCTTCCAGCTCGATCGGCGGCTCGGAATCAGGGCCCTTGCCCACCACTCCAGGCCAAGTCGCATTGTGCAGTTTCGGGAAGTTATTTTTCGCCATGATGCTTCGCGTGACAGCTTAGCGGTAAAATCCATCTCGCCATAACGGCCCTGCGGTCCATGGCCTTCGATGGGAGGCCGTGACTATTGAGGCTGCGAATCCGTTCCGGGCAGACATCGACGAAATCAGCCTCACTCCTCGCATAGATTATGCGAGACTGGCAACTCGCAATTCCTCGATCAGATGTATGTTATTCAATTCGTTAGGCTTTCTGGTCTTTTATCCGCTAGCCGCGATCGCGTTTTTCATCTGCCCCAAACCGTATCGCTGGCTGCTACTGCTTTGCGCCAGCTACTATTTCTACTCCCGTTGGCAACTCATCTATGTCGGATTGATCATCTTGTCGACGCTCTTGGACTTCCACGTCGCGCTGGCGATCGAGAACGAAAAAACCCAATTCGCCAAGAGGTCTTGGTTGGCTGCTAGCCTCGTCGGGAATCTGGGGTTGCTCTTCTTCTTCAAGTACTACAACTTCTTAGCCGAATCCCTGAACGCCGCCCAGGCAATCGTCAGCGGTTTGCCGCAACTGCCTAACTCCAATTTTCTGCTGCCTGTGGGCATTTCATTCTATACCTTTCAAACTCTGAGTTATACGTTCGAGGTTTACCTCGGGCGGCAGAAGGCCGAAACGCGCTTCGGCATCTTCGCCCTCTACGTCGCTTTTTTCCCGCAGTTGGTCGCCGGTCCGATCGAACGCCCGCAGCACCTGCTTTGGCAACTCAAGCAGGACTTCAATTTCGACTACGGGCGCGCCGTCAGCGGTTTACAACTGATGTTGTGGGGCTTCTTCAAGAAGATGGTCGTGGCAGACAACCTGGCCCGCGTCGTTGATCACGTCTACGATTCGCCGGCCGATTTTACGGGACCTGCCTACACGGTCGCCACGGTCTTTTTCGCCTTCCAGATCTTCTGCGACTTCTCTGGCTACTCCGATATTGCCATTGGTGCAGCACGCCTTTTGGGCGTCGATCTCATGAAGAACTTCGACCGGCCGTACTTCTCCAAGTCAATCCCAGAATTCTGGAGGCGCTGGCACATTTCCCTCTCCACTTGGTTTCGGGACTACGTGTTCATCCCGTTAGGGGGAAGTCGAATCAGCCCCGCTCGGACCTATTTCAACCTCCTGGTCGTCTTCTTGGCATCCGGGCTTTGGCATGGCGCTGCCTGGAACTTCCTCGTCTGGGGTCTCCTGCACTTCGTCTTCTACGCCTTTGGCGCCGTGACCGCCTCGTCTCGGGCCGCCCTACGGTCATGGGCTGGATTTGATCGAGTTCCGTTCCTGCTTAAGCCGTTGCAGACGGCGGCGACATTTTCGCTGGTTTGCTTCGGCTGGATCTTCTTCCGCGCTAACTCCATGACCGATGCTGGGACCATCGTTCGAGGGCTCGTTTCCGGTTGGTCCGAACCCCATTGGATCAGGGGCCTCGTTGACGATCTCATCCTGGTCGAACCCTTCGCGATTGTCGTTGCCCTAGCCGCCCTCATCCTCATGGAAGGTTTTCACCTGGCCGAGCGCACGCACGACGTTTTCACGGTCTTGAACCGACAACCGTTGTGGCTGCGGTGGTCTGCCTACTATGGGCTAGTGTGGATCATCATTAGCTTCGGGGCTTTAGATGGAAGCCAGTTCATCTACTTCCAGTTCTAGGACCTACAATGGACCGTGCCGCCACGCGATTTCTCCGCAAACTAGCTCTCTTTCTGGCGCCTTTTGTAATCGTCCAACTGGCCGAAACAATTCTCTTCCCGATCGATGCCTTTACATTCCGCTGCTGGGAGGCGCTAGCCGTAACGGCACATCCCTGGTCCTTTCTGCTGGCCCCGCCATTCTATCCGAACCGGCGGCTTGAGAAAGTGGAAACCGGAGGCCTGGGACACCGCACGCGCTTCGACGAGAAGTCCTTGGCGATTTGGCAGACCGACGCTTGGGGTTTCCGCAACGGCCCTGGGGCTGGTGGTAGATACGATGTCGTTCTCGTCGGCGATTCCTTCGCGGTGGGGACAGGGGTGAGCCAGGAGGATACGCTGGCCGCTCAACTCCTGCGGATCGCAAACTTGCGCACCTACGCCTATGCGCCCGCGTCTCTGCCGGCCTTTCTCAGGGAAGAACGCTTTCGGACGGTTCCGCGGCCTACTGTCATCTATGAATTCGCGGAAAGCGCGCTGTCACGTTTTATCGTAGCCAGCGGACCGTTGGCGCCGGTGGAAGGTGCAGACGCAGCACGAGCAGACTACAAGCCGTCTGCCGCCAGTCCCATATCCACGTCGATCGCCGTGGCCGTAGATCGCTCCGGCAAAGGCGCTCTGCTGCTGTCATATCGAGCGCGGCTGCGCGAATGGATCACTGCGGGTGTGAGCTGCGCCGTCGGCGGGGATCCAGAGAATGTTGAGGCGCTCGGTCCTATTCTCGGATCTGATGGCGAGACATTATTCCTTTTCGGCCGGAACGAGAATCGGGAGCACCCAGCGGAGGTCGCAAACCTCGCCGTGGAGAAGCTGGTTCAGTTTGATCGAGCCGTGAAGGAATCGGGATTCGACTTTCTCTTGTTGCCTGTTCCTAACAAGGAGAATATTTACCATGATTTGCTGCCCGGCCGCCGCCGCCCGGATCTCTTGGACCAAGTCATCGAAGGAGTTCGCCTCGAAGGCGTGGCCGTGATCGATCTACAGCCGCCGCTCAGAGCGGCGAGGGCGTCGGGCGTGCTGACTTACCATCGTGACGACATACACTGGAACGCACAAGGTGTCGTACTAGCTGCACAGGCCTTGGCGGAGCGCCTGCCGGAGTCATCTAACCGAGGTCGATAGGAGCGAGCGCTTCCAGAACGGTCTCACGCCGCCCGACAAGTGCGTTTTCGTCTCGCTCCCCTGGCGTGACGTGGCGGACCCGGCGTGAAGGACATGTGGTTCAACGCGGTCAGGAAACGGCAAGCCTGGAACTTTCGGCAACTCGCCGGCTCCCAGCAAGCCAGAATTGAACGACTCACCGTGGGGCAAGCAGTCGTCTCTCGGCCTTGCTCAATGCCAGAAGTTCGGCATCGGCCTGAGTGCAACTGACCGACCTGGCGATTTCGGCTCCAGGCGAGACACTGTTTACCTTGCACAGCCACGACTCCCCGACCTTGTAACAAGTCAGATGCACTGGCCACCCTGCCACCTCTAACTCCCGTTGCGTGTGGCACCTAACTCGTGACGTCATGCCGCTGCTCCTTCCCCCTCGTTTCCGGGTCCGCGAGCGACTTCTCCACGGAGCGGCAACGCGTTGCGGGCGCTCCTGCTCACGCTCTCCACCGAATAGGGCGGCTCCACAATCCCACACCCGCCTCGCCACATAACTTCGAAGCGAAGCCCTTCATCGGCCGTCCTGCCATTTACCAGCAAGTCCGTTGCGAGGGAGGCGCGAACAATCAGCCTTAGTACATCGGCCCAATTCCCATCAGGCAGCGTCGGGTCAGTGATCACCAGATCCACCTTGTCGCGCAAAAGGCAACGGCGAAGCGTCTTCAAGTTGTGGCACACTACCACCTCGGCAGTTAAATTCTTTAGGGTCTTCGTCAGTGCGCCCCGATCTTCGTCTGATGCAACCACGATCGCGACGCGCGATGACTCCGCCGCCTCGATATCAGTTCGGTCCGACGGCAGCGACACGCTGGGCCCTGGTACCGTGTAGACGGATCCCTCCAATACTGCCGGCGCAGATCGCAACGCCACCCCGCACCTCCCCGCGCGGCTCCGGGTTGAGAGCCCGCACTAGCCGTATTCTAGAAGGCTCCAACAGTTCTATCCAGTAGACTTATCGCGATAATAAGTTGATAATTTCTACACATCCCTCAGCTATGACTTGGCTAAATTATCACCACTTGCTCTACTTCTGGAAGGTCGCCAAAACCGGTTCGGTCACCGCGGCAGCGAAGGAGTTGAGGCTCGCACATCCGACTATCTCCGCGCAGATTCGGACGCTGGAGAAGAACTTTGGACACAAACTCTTTCGCCAAGCCGGACGAGGGTTGCGGCTTACCGAGACCGGCCAACTCGTGTATCGATACGCGAACGACATCTTTTCCCTGGGCGAAGAGTTGCAGCAAGCTGTCGACGGGCGGCCGGCCAGCGGCGGAGTCAGCTTCACGGTGGGCGTCACCGACGTGTTGCCCAAGCCGATCGCCTACCAATTCCTCTCGCCGGCTCTTCGGTTGCCGGGTGCGCGGGCGGTGATCTATGAAGGCAAGCCCAATGATCTGATGAACCAGTTGGTGGTTCACGAACTGGATCTGGTGCTTTCCGACTTCCCGCTGGGACCGCAGTTCACACTGAACGCCTACAGCCACTTACTGGGAGAGAGCGCCGTGTCGCTATTCGGCTCCTCGAAGTTGGTCAAGCGATACGCACCGGGTTTTCCTCGTTCGCTGAACGGCGCCCCGTTCTTGCTGCCTACGGACAACACGGCGCTCCGCCGGTTGATGAACCACTGGTTTGCAAGCAACCGAATTCAACCGAGCGTGATCGCGGAGTTCGAAGACAGCGAGCTATTGAAAGAGCATGCACAAACAGGCAGTGGACTCTTCGCGGCCTCGGCCCTTATTGAAGAGCACACTCTGAAGAACTATCGCGTCAAACTTCTCGGACGAATGAAGGCCGCCCGCATGCGCTACTACGCAATCTCACCCGAAAGACGGTTCTCCAACCCCGCCGTCACGACCATCATCGAGGCCGCTCACCGCGAGATATTCGCCTAGGGCCTGCACAGAGCGCACCGCTCGCACCGCCCGTCCTTGGAACGCGGGCGCTCGATTCGGGTCACCTTCGACAATAGATAGAAATGTTCAACAGGTCCCATCCTATATGTGTAATTTTCATCCGCCCGAATCACGGATAGACTGAAGGCACAGAAGAGGGAAGACCCTCACAGCAACGGCGAGCCGGCACGATCCTACCTCACTCACGCCACGAGGCCCTGCTGGGCGAAATCTAGCATTTGGCTCGCATTTTGTGCCATCGGAATGGGGTGCAGCCGCGGAGAAGCATAGGAGATTTGTCATGAAAAGCCAGATTTACGTCACGAAACCGGACTACCTCAAATTGACTGCCATCGTGGACAATTTCGGGCCGGCGAACAAGGAGCTCACTCATTGGCTTGCCGTCCTCGAACACGAACTGGATCGGGCCAATGTCGTAGACAGTCACGAGATCCCACAAGGCATCGTCACGCTGCACAGTAGAGTGCGCCTGCGCGATCTGGATTCAGACGAGTTGCTGACCTGCAGGCTCGTTCTGCCGAGCGAGGCTGGACGTACCGAAAACGGTCTTTCCGTTCTCGCGCCAGTGGGGATTGCCATGCTGGGCTACGGAGAAGGCGACAGTTTTGAGTGTGCAACGCCAGGCGGAACAAGGAGATTTCTCGTCGAGAACGTCCTGTTTCAGCCCGAGGCTGAAGCTCAACGACGGCGTGCGCTCGTCGGCCCGGCGCCCGCCCCGGAAAGGGCGACGGCGTACAGCGGCATGTGAACTGTACACCGGAGTAAAAGGCGGAGGTGACCATGAGAGAGCAACAGAGAGTCTTGTTGATCGTTGACGGGACCGAGATCGGGAATGACCTTGCAGATACCTTGGAGACGCTGGGCTATACGGTCGCCGACATTCTGACCTCCGCGAAGCAGCCTCTGGAGAGCGGCTACGACTTGGAGGCGGATGTAGTCGTACTGGATCTTCAGGTCAGGGATACGGCTGATCCGATCGGAGCCGGACAACTGATAAGTAGACGCTGGAACCGGCCGGTAATTTACCTGACGGATGATACCCAGCAGTCCGACCAGGTCACCAGAGAGGGCTGTGGCGCTCTCTTTGTTATGTGGCCTTTTTCTGCCGACGTTCTCGACACGGCCATTCAAGAGAGCTTGGCCCGCATAGCGCGCTCGGGAGACTACGTTGTTCCTTCCTATGCCGTGGGTCTATATTTATGAAAACAGGTGAGGCATCCGTCTTTTGGGTCGGCCCTAAGGAGGGTAGAGCTAACCAAGAGTTGCTCAAGACCGCGCCGAGCGTGCCGACCGCTTGGCGCTCCTGGGCGAAAATGGCGGACCCGGCGTGATTCGAACACGCGACCTGCCGCTTAGGAGGCGGCTGCTCTATCCAACTGAGCTACGGGTCCATCCGCCGAGATGGGCTTATCCAATAATACCCGACTAGGTTTGACCCCTCTGCCGCCCGGCTAGCGCTCCTCAGCCGGCGTCGGGGCCTCGAGCGTTCTCCACACCATCCGCAGTCCCGGCTTGAGCTGGAACTTCTTGCCGCGAACATAGAAGATGCCGACCCCCGGCAAACGCCGCCCCGTGTAGGTCTCAATAGTCGTTCGCGTCACCGTCGGCAAGTTGCCGATGCCCTTGGCGACTTGCGTGTTGGTCACAGGACCCTCCGGAACCTGCTGAACGCCCATTCTGCCGGCCACTTGTTCAAGAGCAAGAGAGAGTCGGGCCCTTTTCCTGCCGCCGTCAAACATCAGTTCCTGGAACTCGATGCCCACCACGTAGTGCGCGTCCCCTCCCTGATAGAACTCAAACTGCCGAATCCTGCCGCTGAGCGTCGCTCCCTTCGGCGCCAAGGAATTCTCGCCGATCCGTACATCCTTCGTTAGTTCGCCCTCCACCAGCGTCCCCACTCTTGCCGTCTCCGAATCGATGACAGTCGTCAGCCGAAGCGGAAGGGTGAGGCCCGCCGGGAGGTCTACTGCTTGAATCGTTTCATCCTTTTCGACGTAGAACTGTGAAGTCGATTCGTCAAAGGACAGTGTGGAGGCGCCGCTGAAGGATCGGCAGTCCTCATATTCGGTCTCGTTCACGCTCTCCACGCCCGTGCTCAACAACATCGTCAGCCGCGCACGCCGCGGAACGATGAACGGCTGGGAATTGAGTTGCAGCGTTTGATACTCGATTTGCGTTTCAAACTCATCGATGCCGACCTGAACAGGTATGTCATCCGCTCGAACGGTCAGCCGCCGGAGTTCATCGTTGTCCGCCGCCGCCCAGAACGACCCGAAATACGGCACCGTGGCGCTCTGACCCTTATTCGAGACGCTGTACCCGCTTCGAAACACTTCCACTTCGTAGTCGTATCGTCGTACCGGCTCGCCGTCGAGCAATTCTTCGCCCACGTACTGAGTCCGCGCGGCGCCATTCACAAAGACGGTCCGCGCGTGGCCGGCAAACGACCCCGTTGCGACGGTTCCATGCCCGATCATGCTCTCCAGCGAGCGATCCTCGAACCGCGAACGGCCAGGAAATGCGTAGAGTTCCTTGTTCTCGATGATGGCGACTTCCAGAGCGACCGAATCCGCCGCGTCCAAGGGAATGTTGATGTTGGCCAGTTCAACCGTCGCGCCCGGCGCGGCGGTCCGCGTACGAGCCAGTTCCTGACCTCGCAATTTCTCGATCTGCTTCGCGATCTTCTCGCGCGCCTTGACGCCCAAATGAGCGCGGCGGATCTCGATGCGGCAGGTGTAGTTGGGCAACTCCTCCAAACTCATCCGCATCCTGTTTTGGATGCCGATCAGATGGCGAATCTCATCCTCAAGATACGGAGAGGGCGGCGGCGTCTGAGCAAAAACCGGCGACAACATCGCCGCTATGACGGCGATGCGCCATGTGCGTTCGAGTCGACTCGTCACCTTGTCGCCTGCAACGCCTCTAATCTTACATCCCGTTTTCTTGATCCCGTCCTGCCCTGGCTAAGCCAGTTCGGAGAAGCTGCGTTGGCCAGGTAAACAAATCAACGAATTGTTGCGCAAATTCAACCGGGGTACGCTACTATGGCGTTCTCTGAAAACGTGAATTATGAAAAATGACAGCTTGCTCCGTGAAATCGTCGGCCCGTTTTGGAGCACTATTTTCATCCTGCTGTCGGTTGCGAACGCCACGGCGCAAACGGCGCCCCGCCCTGCGAATTTCGATATCCGCGCCCTGCCCCTAGCGCTTGGCCCGGCCGCTCCATCGCCGCCCAACGCCGCCAAGCAAGCGCAAATCACGCCGCTCCAAACCCGCTTGGCGTCGACGACCACCGAGGCTGGCTTGCCGGTGCGCTACTCGCTCAATTCTCAAGGGCGCATCAAGCTGCTCTCGGGCAGGTCCGGCGCGCTAACCCTGCCATCAACCCAATCCCCTCAAGCTATCGCCGCTGCCTGGCTCGCTATCCACGGCGACTTATTCGACCTTTCCGCTCAAGAGATCGCCTTCGAAGACGG
>CAMPKL010000072.1 GCA_946887065.1 uncultured Bryobacterales bacterium | reverse complement strand
GCCGAGGACGCCTTCGCCAAGAATCTGCCGGCAGACGCCAAGTTCGGTTTCCTGCCGAAGCCATTCTCGCTCAAGCAGCTGGCGACGACGGTGAAGGACGTCCTGGAAGGCTGAACAACTTCCGCTGTCTCAGTCGGGAACTTTCCGTCCTCGATTGGGGCGGCTACTCCTTCGTCCGGTCCCAAACGCTCGCCGTAGAGCGAAACAACGGCGCCGGGGGACAAGGCTGCGGGGATGCTGTCGCCTGCGTTGAGCACGGCGGCCAACCAAGGTTTCTCGTCGTTCGGAGTATCCAGGTCAAGGAAAGCCGCATAGGCAGACTGCGGGCCTCGGAGAAAGCGGCTGGAGTCCAGCAATCCAGACAAGGTGCTCCCGACCGTTATCACTTTCCCGTCGTCTGTCACCGCGATGGCCGTCGCCCCGGCATGTGCCTCACGGACCAGTTCGCCCGCACGATTGATCTTCAAGAGCAGATCGATGGTCCTCTCCTCGGCTTCCTGTTCCTCCGTCTTTGTCCCAGAGAGATAGACCGAGCCGTCAGGTCCGGATGCCAAATTGCGCAGCGATGTCGCGTTCGGGAAGCCGAGATAGCCGCTATACAGCCGCTGCCCTGTGGCCGGATCGAGGCCAAGGAGGAAGAAATCGTCGTCGCCCGTGAGTGCGGCAGCGTTGGAACTTTGCAGCGGGAGGTCTGCAGAACTGGTCATGCCGGCCACCACCACTTCGCCAGTCGGCGAAAGCACGATCGTCGGTACCCCCTCTTCGCCGGAGCCGCCGTAGGACGCCGTCCAGGCGAGTTCTCCTTGCGGGTTTATCGCCGCGACGAAGATGTCGCCGTCTTTGTCCTGGGGGGCAACCGCTAACGGCCAGGTGATTTCGAAATCCGGGTAACGCATCACCCCGCAGACGTAGACCCAGCCGTCTGGGCTGACCGCGATGTCCTCTACCCTCACATTGCCGTTGGGTTTGCGATTGAGGTGGACGCTGTATCCCGCCTCGCGTTGGCCCTCCGGCGTCGCCGCTATCATGCTCCAGGTTTCATTCGGGCCGGGCCCAATGCCGTCTCGGTTTCTGCCGAGGTAGCTCGCGCGATAGACCGTACCGCGTGAGTCAACGCCAACGCCTGCCGCCCGCATGTATATATCCAAGCCTTCAGCGACCGTCGCGCCATCCGGAGCGACTTTGAACACGAAATCCTCCTCGCTCGGCTGGCCCGACCTCGGGTGTGTTCCGACCAAGTAGAAATTGCCGTCGGTGTCGACTGCGGCCCCCGCCAAGATGTCGTAACCGGATCCGCCCATGTACTTGACGAAACGGGGACCGGAGCCGTCCGCAGCCAATCTGATAGCAAATAGATCCGAGCACGGATCGAGAAGTACCCCCGGCTGGAATGGACTTGGAGGTTCCCCTCCCAGGGCGTAACAGGAACCCTCCGACGGCGCCCTTCCGTTCGGATCGATAACCGGCAAACCGTGGCCCTGAGACACACCCGCAATCCAGATATCCCCGCCAGGACCCACAACAACGGCTTTCGGAGAAGCGAAGGGAAAGACGTTGCCGCCCCCGGCTCCGACAAAATACGTCAGCGGAACGTCAAATGAGGGCTGTTGCGCGGCGATGACCGCCGTCAAAGCGACCATCGCCAGTGTTATCCGAAGCACATGCACTGAACAGCTGCAGTGCAATCAGCGGGCCAAACTAGTTTTCGCTGATGCAGAACAGCTCGTCTTGGCTGCGCAAGAACAAGTCGCCGTCCACGATCACCGGGGACGAGACGAACATCTCATCGCCCATCTTGTTGGCGGCAACAACTTCGAACTGCTTGCCGAGTTTGATAACCGTCGCCATGCCGTTTTCACTGGCCGTGTACAGGTGGCCGCCGGCAGCCACGGGCGAGGCTTTGTAGCTGGGGAACCCGGGCATCCGCTGCTGCATGTAATGCACTTCGCCGGTCAGCGCGTCGAAGGCGCTCAGCACGCCGTTATCGGCCAACAGATAAAGAATGCCGTCATGCAACACCGGCGAAGGCGTATAGGAGTTGCCGCGCTGGTTCGTCCACTTGATGAATTCCGGGTTGCCGGTAATGTCGCCTTTGCCGCCCAGTTTGATCGCCAGCAGGTTCGCGTTGCGCCAGCCGGTTAGGGCGATCACCATGTCCTCGCTAACTTGGATAACGGCCGGGATGGCGTTGCCGCCCAAGCCGCCGGCCTCCCAGATCAGCTGGCCTGTCTCTAGATCATAGGTGCGCACCCGGGTCGAGCTCGTCACCAATTGCTTGCGGCCGTCGTACTCCACGACGAGCGGCTGCGCCCAGGCGCTTTCTTCCTCGCGGCCGACGCGCCAAACCTCCTCTCCGGTGCGCTTATCGAGCGCCAGAACGTAGGAGTTGGCCTGCTGGTCGTGCTGCAGAATCAGCAAGTTGCCGTGCAGGATCGGGGCAGTACCTTCGCCGAATCCCAACCGCATGCGCAACGGAGCAATCGCTTTCTTCCATTTGAGATTCCCGTCCAGGTCGTAGGCATAGACGCCCCGCGAACCGAAACTGGCGAACACGGTCTGGCCGTCTGAAACGGGCGAGTTCGAGGCGAAGCTGCCGTACTGCTCGTGGTATCCCTCGTGCGGGGTCGTGGTGATGGCCGTTCTGCGCCAGATAACTTTGCCGGTAGCTTTATCCAACGCCATCACGACGAACTCGTGCTCGGCAATCCCCGCGCCTCCGCCCGCGCCGCCGCCGCTGGAGAGCCTACTGTCGGTCGTGGGGATCGCCGTGGTCAGAAAGATGCGGTCACCCACGATGATCGGCGTCGAATTGCCGTGCCCCGGAATAGGAACCCGCCACTTGACGTTCTCGGTAGCGGAGAACTTCGTCGGAGCGGCGCTTTCCGCGACGCCGTTATTGCTCGGACCCCGCCATTGAGGCCACGATGCGGCGCCTGCATGCGCAGCCAGCACCAGACCAGCCGTGAAGACTACCGAACTCAGCTTGGAAACAACCATTCCCGTTAAGGACGCCCGGTGCCTGGAATTGGTTATCCCCCGCAGCTCCTTGCCTCACGCAGAATCCCTCTTGCCGCGGCGCCCCGCGACCGATAGCATGGGGCCATGCGTCAACTGCTCCTGCTCGCCCTCGGGTTCGCCCTTGCCGTACCGGTCTTGCGCGCACAGCTTGTTCGACCCAACCGGGTCAGTCCCGAGTGGGTTCAGCTCTTCAACGGCAAAGACTTATCCGGCTGGAAGGAGATCGGCAAAGAGCGTTGGATCGTCGAGAATGGCGAGATACTCGGCGAAGGAATCACCGAAGAGTACGGCTATCTGGCCACGGAGAAGAGCTACAGCGATTTCGAATTTTCTCTGCGCTTCAAATGCGAGGCCGACGGCAACTCCGGCGTCTACTTCCACACCGCATTCAAAGAAGGGACGGCGACCGTTACGGCCGGGCGTCAAGTCGAAATTGACCGCGTTCTCGGTCACCATACGGGCGGCGTCTATGGGGATGACCGCGGTTGGATCGCCTGGCCGGCGCCGAAGTTCGAAACGGTCATCCGCCCGACCGACTGGAACGACATGCTGATCCAGGTGCAGGGCAATCGCTATGTCGTTACCTTGAACGGGATCGAGGTCCTTGACTTCACCCACCCATCGCCCGTCGCCGAAGACGGGGTCATCGCCCTGCAACTGCACTCCGGCGGACAAGGCCGCATGCGCTTCAAGGACATCTACGTCCGCGACTTGTCCCGCCCCTAGGCCTGTTCGCCGGCCGCCTACACTGATAGACTCGACAGCGTGAAACGCGTTGTCGCGGTCCTATTTGCCCTTTTTTTAGCCCTCCCCGCCTTTGCTGCCGAATGGAAGGGTTCGGCCAATCTCGATCGCATCCTCGAAGACTCCGTCAAGGCGGGCACGATTCCCGGCGCCGTATTACTGATTGGGCGCGGCGACGTGATCTTGCACGAGGCCGCTTACGGTTCCAAACGGCTCATCCCTAACCGGGAGCCGATGAACGTCGACACGATTTTCGACGCCGCCTCGCTCACCAAGGTCGTCGTCACAGCGCCGGCCGTGATGATGCTCGTCGAAGAAGGCCGCATTCGGCTCGATGATCGCGTCCAGACGTATCTTCCTGACTTCGCGGACGGCGGCATCACCATCCGCCAACTGCTCACGCACACCTCCGGTCTGCGTCCAGACCTCGATCTCGAACCCGAGTGGAGCGGCTACGAGATCGGCATCGCCAGGGCGCTGCGCGAAAAGCCGACCGCCGAACCAGGCACGCGGTTCATCTATAGCGACATCAATTTCATCCTGCTGGCCGAGATCGTTCACGAGGTGTCCGGGCTGGCCATCAACGAGTTCGCCGCCCAGCGAATCTTCGAGCCGCTGTCCATGACGGATTCGACTTTCTTGCCCAACGAAGGGCTGTATCCCCGAATCGCCCCCACCGAGCGATTGCCCGATGGCACGATTCTGCACGGCGTGGTTCACGATCCGACAACCCGCTTCATGGGCGGCATCGCCGGACACGCTGGGCTTTTCACCACCGCAAGAGACCTAGGCCAATTCGCCCAGGCGATGCTCCGAGGAGGCGAACGAGGCGGGCGCCGCATTCTCAGCCCGCTCAGCGTCGCTCAAATGACGAGGCGGCACTCTCCGCCGGAACTGCCGGCCCGCGGCCTCGGGTGGGACATCGATTCTCCCTACGCCTCGCCGCGCGGCGACCTCCTGCCGACCGGCTCCTACGGCCACACCGGCTATACCGGCTGCTCGGTTTGGATCGACCCGCACACGAGTTTATGGATCGTGCTCATGACGAATCGCGTCCACCCCACGGCGGGCACGTCGGTCGTCAGCCTGCGCAGCCGCATCGCCTCGGCGGCGGCCGCCGCTCTCGATGATCTGGACTTCGACAGCGTCCGTGAAGCCGTCGCTGGCCGCGCAGCCGCCATTCCCGCCGTGCCGACGGTCCAAACCGGCCTGGACCTATTGGTCGCTGAAAATTTCGAGCGGCTGGCAGGCCAGCGTATCGGCCTAATCACGAATCATACGGGCGTCAGCCGCCTCGGCCGCCGCAACGTCGACCTATTCGCGGCGGCCACGAACATTGAGTTGGTCAAAGTCTTTTCACCCGAGCACGGCTTGACGGGGGATTTCGACGAAGAAGTCATCGATGACGCCGTCGATCCAGTGACCGGGATACCCATCGTGAGCCTCTACCGTCCGGATCAACGCCGGCCGAAGCAAGAAACGCTCGCTGGCCTGGACGCTCTTGTCTTCGACATTCAAGACGTCGGCGCGCGCTTTTACACCTATACGACGACCATGGCGTACGCCATCGAAGAGGCCGCTGCAGCCGGCATCCCGATCTACATTCTGGACCGCCCCAATCCGATTACCGGAACGCGTGTCGAAGGTCCCCCGCTCGATGCGGAGCTTCGCTCCTTCATCGGTTACATGGACCTACCGGTACGGCACGGCCTGACTGTGGGCGAGTTAGCGCTGCTCTTCAATTCCGAAAGGCGGCTCAGCGCCGACCTAAGGGTCGTCCCCATGCGCGGTTGGCGCCGCGCGATGTGGTTCGACGAAACAGGATTGCCCTGGGTGAATCCTTCCCCCAACATCCGCTCCCTCGATCAAGCGATTCTCTATCCCGGCGTCGCGCTGCTTGAGGGCCTGAAGAACTATTCGGTCGGCCGCGGACTTGATAAGCCGTTTGAGTTCATCGGCGCCGATTGGATCGATGGCAAGCAACTCGCCGAGACGCTGAACCAGAGAGGAGTGGCAGGCGTACGGTTCCACGCGGAAGTACGAAGACCTGCATCGTCGAACTTCGCGGGCGAGTCGATTGAAGGGGTGGGGATCACGATTTTGAACCGCGAGCCGCTCGGATCGCTACGCCTAGGCTTGGAAATCGCGTCGACCTTGGCGAAACTCTACCCATCTCGCCTGGATTTTAAGCAGACCAGCCTTTTAATCGGCGACAGCCAATCCATCGAACAACTCACTACCGCGGTTTCAGCGGAGGCGATCTGGGCCCGCTGGCAGCGCCTTGCGGCTGAGTTCGAAGCCGAACGGCAGCCGTATCTGCTTTACGACTAGCCCATTTTCCGGCGGCCTAGTTGTCTTTGGCTTTTTCAGTGGAGCGAGTCTGACGCCGGTCTTCCGCTTCTTTCATCCATGACGGCGGACGACCCCGGCGCTTCCCGCGGCCCCGTGCAAGACGTTCCAGCGAAATAATAGCGTCTTCAATCTGTTCGCGTTCCTGTCTCAGATCCGTCAGGATTTTATTGACATCCATCGAGTTAACCTCCGAAAAAGCCGCCGCGTGTGAGACATTGCCTCACGGCTCGCAAACCCTAAGCGAACTATCGGGTCGGGCGACGACAGTTCTGGTCCCGGCAAAGAGTTTTAGGGAATTTGCAGTCATTATCGCTGAAACCAGCTGTCGCGCCAAGCTTTTCGCGGATCTTGACGTTTATGTGCCGCCTTCCGGCCTGCAGTAGGCGCTACCCGGACCGGGTGGGCAGCAGATACGACACCGCCAGGCCAGTGCCGTAGGTGATGACAGCGCCGATGACGACATACCAGGTCCAGGCCACTGGCGTGCCGAACGACGTATACAGGACGGCAGCCAAACCGGCAGCCATACCTGTCAAAGCGGCGTTCTGGGAAACTCGCGTAGTCAGCACGCCCAAGCTGAACACGCCCAACAGCGCCCCAAGCGGGACGGACGCTATCGCCAATCCCGCCTCCAACACCGAACCCCAGGTTCGCGCCAGAAATGCGATGCCGATCAGCACCGCGCCCCAGGCCAACGTTGCGATTTTTGACGCTCGCAGCCGCGCTTCGTCGGCGACGAGGCGATGGCCGAACAGCGGCAGAGCGATGTCGACGACCGTCGCGGACGCCAGCGAGTTCAAAGCGGCGCTGATATTCGACATCGCCGCCGCGATGATGGCCGCGATGACGATGCCTGAGACGACGGGCGGCAGATAGTTCCAAACGAAGCTGGGATAGAGCCGGTCCAGTGGGTCCGGCGGCGGCGTTCCCGCTTGTTGATGGAAGACGTAGAGCATGACGCCGATCGTCAGGAAGAGCGCAAACTGCATGAAGATTACAAGCCAACTCGACAATAGGGCCAAGCGGCTTTCCGCCTGCGAGCGGGCGCTCAGCAGGCGCTGCACAACTAACTGATCAGTGCCGTGAGTCGCCGTCGTTAGAAAACATCCGCCCAATAAGCCTGCCCAGAAGGTGTAGGTGGTCGAGAAGAACTCCATGTTCGGAGCGAAGCCAAAGTGAAAAATTCGAAACTTGTCCTCGGCTGCAGCCACCGCCGCGACCTGCTCCCATCCGCCCGGGATCTGTTGCAGGATCATCCAGAAACTCAGCAATGCGCCGGAAACGTAGAGCGCCATCTGAACGACGTCGGTCCAGATCACCGCCGCCATGCCGCCGTGGAACGTGTAGAAGATGGTAAGCAGGCTGATGATGACGATGGACGCCAATTCGCCGGTATCCAGCACCACCGAGACCACGAGAGAAATGGCGAATACGCGCACGCCTTCTGCCAGAGAACGCGTGACCAGGAATGTCGACGCGGTGACCCGCCGCAGTTTCTCTCCGAACCGCCTTCTCATCAGCTCGTAAGCGGTTAACATCTCCCCGCGCCAGTACGCGGGAATAAAAATTAGGGATATCACCACACGGGCCAGCAGGTAGCCGAAGGCGATTTGCAGGAAGCCCAGGTCCGACCCAAAGGCCAAGGCAGGCGTTCCGATGATGGTCAGCGTCGAAGTCTCTGCGGCGACGATAGACAGGCTAATCGCCCACCATGGCGCTTGCTTGCCGCCCAAGAAATAATCGCGTAAAGTCTTCTGACCCTTGCCAAATCGGGCTCCGAAGATGGTCACGGCAACCAGGTACGCCGCGATGATGGCCAGGTCAAGCCAGCGCTCAGTCATCGAACCGGTCGCCTTTGCAACGGAAGTTGAAACAAACCGGTCACAGTCGACGTCTCACGTTTCGGAGCGGATCAGCCGGTCCGATGCATCCAGATCGGTCGGCACGGACTGCGCCGGGATCGATTGTTGGTGTTGCGCGGGCCACGTCGCTGGATTATACTCCGCGAATGGTTCCGTAACAGCGCGAAGCCAAAGGGCTTGGCTCGTCGAAAGCGACCCAAAGGACCCAGCAGACGAAAGTCGTGCTCCTGGAGAAGAATAAAACCCATGCTGAAAAGATTCACAAACGCCGCGGTTATCGTTTGCACCCTCTTGCTCGCCGCTTCGGCCGCATTTCCCTCGCCTCAAGAGGCGAAGGAAAAACAGGTCAAGGACATGGTCGAGTACGAGCTCATCGACAAGGCCACAAAGGAGGCGGACGCCGCTAAGAAGCTACAGATTCTCGCCGAATGGAAGGAGAAGTATCCCGAATCGGACTACAGCGAAGACCGGCTACGGATGTTCATGCAGGCGAATCAGCAGGCAAACAAGTTGGCTGAAGCCATCGCGGCCGCCAAGGAAATTCTGGCCCAAATCCCAAATGACTTCGCGGCGAACTTCACGATTGCCAGCCTGACTCCGGCGCTCAATAGCCAGGCCGCGGACGTGCTGGCGACAGGCGAGAAAGCCGCCTCGGCCCTGGTTTCCGGCGGCAAACCGGCGACCCTGACGGACGAACAGTGGAATGCCGTGAAGAATCAGATTCTTACCACCGCTCACCAAACGCTCGGTTGGATCCACATGCAGCGGAAAGATAACGTCAAAGCGGAAAGCGAGTTCAAAACCGTCCTGGGTATGAACCCGAACAACGGACAGGTCTCCTATTGGCTGGGCAATGTAGTCCTGTCTCAAGGTGACCCTGATAAGAATGAACTGGCGCTGTTCTCATTCGCCCGCGCTGCGGTACATGAAGGCGAAGGCGCCCTCCCCGCCGAAGGCCGCAAGCAGGTCGCCGATTATTTGTCGACGGTGTATGGCAAGTACGCCGGGACCCAGGAAGGCTTGGAAAACCTCAAGCAGGCCGCGATGAAGCAGCCCCTCCCGCCCGCGGGCCTCACGATCGAGTCGGCCAGCGTGCGTGAGTTCAAGGCAGAGGAAAAGCGCCGCAGCGAGAACCCGCTGATTTACAAGTTCATTGACCTGCGGAATGCCCTAACCGGTGCAACAGGCGACGCGGTTTGGTCTGACCTGCAGGGCAAGATGTCGCCTAGGATGGAACTCTTCGTCTTGGGCTCCGATTCCGATCGGCCGCAGGTCCTCAACCTCGGCAGCAAAGCCGACGGACCGGTGGAAGTGGTGCTCAATCTTGAGAATCGCCTCCGCGCCGCGCCGGGACGTGGTTCGAGGGTTACCTTTGAAGGCGTCGCGTCCAGTATGACCAAGAGCCCCTTCAAGCTCACCCTGACCGCGGGCAACACGTTCTAACGTCCTGGGTTTTATCTCTCCTGATCACTCGGCCGCCCTGGATGGGGCGGCCATTTTCTTTGGCCCTCGGCGTCAATCTTGACTCGCTTGTACTGGATTGATACCTTGAAGGTTGCCAATCTGTACTTCTAGGTACAGATTCCGTCCGGAGAACCCCATGAGCTCGACAACAGACAATCTCGAACTCCTTGCAACGCAAGAGTATAAGTACGGCTGGATCACCGACGTGGAGGCTGATTCCGCGCCTCCGGGGCTCAACGAAGAAGTCATCGTCTGGATCTCCCGCGAGAAGAAAAACGAGCCCCTGTGGCTCACCGAGTGGCGTCTGAAGGCTTACCGTCATTGGCTGGAGATGAAGGAGCCGACTTGGCCCAACGTCCGCTACGAGCCAATCGACTACCAGGCCATCTCGTACTACTCGGCGCCCAAAAAGAAAGGCGACGGCCCCAAGAGCCTCGACGAGATCGACCCGGAACTGCTTGAGACATACAAAAAGCTCGGCATCCCGCTCGAAGAGCAAGAAAAGCTCGCCGGAATCGCCGTCGATGCCGTTTTTGACTCCGTCTCGGTGGCCACGACCTTCCGCGGCAAACTGGCCGAAATGGGCGTCATCTTCGGTTCGTTCTCCGAAGCCGTCCAGGAACACCCAGAACTGATCAAGAAATACCTCGGCTCGGTCGTGCCCGCCAGCGACAACTACTTCGCGGCGTTGAACTCGGCCGTATTTACCGACGGCTCGTTCTGCTACATCCCCAAGGGCGTGCGTTGCCCGATGGAGCTGTCGACCTACTTCCGCATCAACGCGGCCAACACGGGACAGTTCGAGCGCACGCTGATCGTCGCCGACGAAGGCGCCTACGTCAGCTACCTCGAAGGCTGCACCGCGCCGATGCGCGACGAGAACCAACTGCACGCCGCAGTCGTGGAACTCGTGGCCCTCGACGACGCCCAGATTAAGTATTCGACCGTGCAGAACTGGTACCCCGGCGACAAAGAGGGTAAGGGCGGCATCTACAACTTCGTCACCAAGCGCGGCGCTTGCCGCGGCAAGAACTCGAAAATCTCTTGGACCCA